>NZ_VTXG01000041.1:0-34731 GCF_013114515.1 Vibrio sp. AIC-3
CAACAAGATAAAGCTAATCAAGCGAATGGGGTATGGGTATCGAGATACCGACTACTTCTTCTTGAAGATAAAAGCGGCTTTCCCCGGAAAGCCGCGATGAACCTAAAATAATCGGAACAACTAGCCAGCTTAGAAGAACGATAAACCTGATGTTCTATCGCTATTAACTATTAGAAGATCTATCGATCATTATCAGCATCGAACAATATCGTATAAGTAGAGTGACTGATCGCCCCCCTCCCCCTGAATGTTAAACGATGCAATAGAGTTGCTATATTTGATGGATCAAGGCCTTCAAACTAGAGTTTAGGCTGACCAAAAGATCAGGCAATATCCTCGTATTCGATCCCTCTGCCGCTAAACCCCACTATGCTACTCATTATAAAGTCACTGAGCACTCCAGCCAAGAATGCCATAAAGGTTGCCCTAGCATTTTGTTTAGCTATCTACCTTGCGTTGTATTTTAACCTTGAGAAGCCTTACTGGGCGGCTATCGTGGTCAATATATTGGCCATCACTGATACTATTACTGCTGGCAAGAAAAAAGGCATTCTCAGATTGTTGGGGACGCTTTGTGGCGCGTTTGTCGGGCTTTGGTTAATCGCTGTTTTTGGGCAAGATCGATATTATTTTTTAGCAAACATCGCACTGTTACTCGCAATTTGTATATACATGGGTTCCGATCCGGTCATCGGCTATGCTTACATTACGGCATTTATTGTCTGCATCCTGCTGGCGATATCTGGCAGCTTTGATGGTGTAGCTACATTTAATATTGCGGTACTAAGGCTGCAAGAAACCCTGCTTGGCTTCGTGGTCTATACGACCATCTATAGCGTGGTTTGGCCTGAGGATGATGACACACGCTTTAACAACGAAGTCAGTGTTGTTTTAGAGGCGATGTCTCCCCTCATTCATTCACTCGCTTACAATGACTCAGCGCAGCGTTTCCAGTTACACACGAGCTGCGAGTTAAATATTGAAAGCCCGACCTTCAAAGCGCTGAACGATCTGATGCGCCTGCCCGATTTGCATGGCCGTATGCCTGCCAGAAAGCAGTGGAAGCATCAACAGCAAACTCAAGCAATCTGGGTTGCCAAACAGTTACTGCAAAACGCCCATGATCAAGGGGTTGATCACAATGATTTTTCGATACTTAACCAGGCTATGGCTTTTATTGAAGCATCATCGGTTAATGTCGATTACAAGCCCCCTTTTCCAGAGACAGTCAAACAATTCTACCAGGGTAACTTTAAGAAAAAGCGCTTATTTGCCCGATTACTTGACAACAGCCAGCAACGATTAAGCAATACGTTAGTCGGCACAATGAGCTTCATCTCAGCAATTCTAGTCTGGATATATCTACCAATATCATCGGGAAGTCTGTTCATCATTAACAGTGCCATTTGCGCCTTGATATTAAGCAACATGCCTAGGCAAATGATAAAGCACTGGACCATTGGCTACTTAGCCTTTGGGTCACTGTTCCTCATTCAGTATGTTCTGCTGTTACCTTCGATGACCGAAGTATGGCAATTAATGGCATTTTACTTTGTTAATGTCTTTACGGTGTATCGCCTGTTCGCTGGTAATCAGTGGATGGTCTATCGAGTTCTCGGGGGCAACCTATTAGTAATGATTACCATGAGCGCAACGCAACTTGTGCCTGTTTATGACGTCACTACCCCTTTGAACCTACTCATTTATATGATGGTTGCACTGGCTTTCATCCGCTTTTACACCCGCTTAATACACCGTAAAAGTTAACCACTATAACCTCACACAAAGACCACTAAGGCATAAAGTAATGAAAATGAGTAAATGCTCTGCGCTTGTCGTTATCGACCTGCAACAAGGTATCGTTGATCAATTACCGGAAACCGTGTCCCGACCGATCATAGAGAACAGCCTTGCTCTCTGCGATGCATTTGATGATGCTGATTTACCCGTAATTATTGTTAATGTAGCCGGTCGTCCACAAGGCCGAACGGAACTGCAAAATAAAGCGGCTCAGCCTGACGCATCAAAGATCGTATGGGGAGAGGTCATCGAAAGCCTGCGCCTAAACCCTAATTATCGCTATCTAACCAAATATTCCTGGGGTGCATTTACCAACACAGATTTGCAGAAGCAGCTTTGTGAGCAAGGTATTACGGATATTTATCTGACCGGGGTAGCAACAAGTATTGGGGTCGAATCAACGGCTAGACAAGCATTTGAACTGGGTTATAACGTGGTGATTGTCGAAGATGCGATTGCAGATATGAACCCGATGAACCACCAGCACAGCTGCCAAAATATATTCCCAAAACTCAGTGTTTTAGCAAAAGCTCAAGACTTGCTATAACTGTCTCGTCCTAAAATACGTTGACCGTATTTTCATTAAACAATAAAAAGCCGACAGCGAATTAAGCTGTCGGCTGATGATCGTTCTATCTCGAGTACATTCTATCTCAAACAAGAGAAATAGGATTAAGCGTTAGCTTCACGCTCAGCAATGAACTCAAGAGCCATCTTGATGCGAGCGATTACGCGCTCTTTACCAACAAGCTCCATCACTGCATCAACAGAAGGAGACTGACCGCCGCCTGTTACTGCTACGCGAAGTGGCATACCGATTTTACCCATGCCGATCTCTAGCTCTTCACATACTGCTGCGATAACACCGTCTTTGATGTTTGCAGTCGTGAAATCTTCAAGCGCTTCAACCTTAGCAAGCGCAAGCTCTAGTGGGCCTTTAGCAACACCACGTAGGTGCTTCTTCGCTGCGCCAGCTTCAAACTCAGAGAAATCTTCGTAGAAGTAACGAGATTGCTCAGCAAGTTCGATAAGCGTGTTACAACGCTCGCCAACTAGCTTGATCACTTCAGTGATAGCTGGACCGTTTGTTGTATCGATCTTCTGTGCGTCTAGGTGCCATTGCAGGTATTTTGCAACGTACTCAGGCTCAGATGTCTTGATGTAGTGGTTGTTCAACCAAAGTAGCTTATCAGTGTTGAATGCAGAAGCAGACTTGCTGATAGCGTTCAGGCTGAAGAATTCAATCATCTCTTCTTGAGAGAAGATCTCTTGGTCACCGTGAGACCAGCCTAAACGAACTAGATAGTTGTTTAATGCATTTGGTAGGTAACCTTCATCGCGGTATTGCATTACAGAAACAGCACCGTGACGCTTAGAAAGTTTCGCACCGTCATCACCAAGAATCATTGCACAGTGAGCGAACGTTGGAACTGGCGCGCCTAGTGCTTCATAGATGTTGATTTGACGAGGTGTGTTGTTGATGTGGTCTTCACCACGAACAACGTGTGTGATACCCATGTCCCAGTCATCCACTACTACTACGAAGTTGTAAGTTGGTGCACCGTCTGTACGACGAATGATCAGGTCATCAAGTTGGCTGTTTGCGATTTCAATGCGACCACGGATTTGGTCATCAAATACTACGCTGCCTTCTTTAGGGTTACGGAAACGGATAACGCACGCATCGCCTTCTTTTGCTGCTTCGTTTGCTGCAACAATTTTAGGGTGGTTAGCATCGTAGCGAGCCATTTCTTTGTTTTCTTCTTGCTCTGCACGAATTTCATCAAGCAGCTCTTTAGACGCGTAGCATTTGAATGCTTTGTCTTCAGCAAGTAGCTTATCAACCATTTCGTTGTAACGGTCAAAACGCTTAGATTGGTAGTAAGGACCTTCATCCCATTCCATACCCATCCATTGCATGCCTTCTAGAATTGCATCAACCGCTTCTTGAGAGTTACGCTCAAGGTCTGTGTCTTCGATACGTAGAACGAATTCACCGCCTTGGTTTTTAGCGAATAGCCAAGAGTAAAGTGCAGTACGTGCACCACCAACGTGAAGATAGCCAGTTGGGCTAGGAGCAAAACGAGTTTTAACCGTCATTTAAATACCTTGATTATGTAGGTGATTCTTTTAGTGCTCGCCATTACAAAGCCTGTAACAGAAAAATATCACTAAATTTTGGGCGCTATTTTATCACCACCGCTTAAATCTACAATCAGTAGTGAATGATTAATGCGCTGTTGTTGTACGAAAGCCGTTATTGAAAGGCCAATTACGCCCTTAAAGTCGTAAATAGATAGTCTTAGCAAGTAGATTATAGCCGCACATTCTTAATTTCCCTCTTCCATTCCAAACTGAAACCACCAGCTAGCACTCCACCAAGATCAAATTCTTGAATTTATGTTTGACCTTACCCTTACGGGAAGGTTTATGTTAGGCGTAGATGAGAATTGGAGTATCGATATGAACTACTACACAACGGCGCTCAACGGCCTAAATTGCATGGGTTGCGCGAAGAAAGTTCGCACACTGTTTAGCGATCTCGACAGCACGATGATTAATGACATATCGCCGACCTACATCGATATTTCGACTCCATTTAGTTACATTCAGCTCAACGAACAGTTAGCAACGCTTGGCTATTCTATGGGTAATCAGCTGCACCTTTCGCTATCCGGTCTGAGTTGCGGCAAGTGTGTGAGCAAACTGACTAAAGCGCTTGAACAAACTGAGCAAGCCTTAAACCTAGAAGTCAGCAAACAGGAATTATCACTGGTTACTCTGCTTTCTGAGTCTGAGGTGATTAAGCTGGTCGAAAGCCTGGGTTACCACGCAGCTCCCTACTCAGAAACGAATGACCTTTCATCGAGTTCAGATTTAGAAGACGAACAAGCAGATAAAAAGAGTGAAGATAAAACCGCAGCTAGCCAATATACCTATCACCTTGTTCTTGAGGGGATGACTTGTGCGAGTTGTGTCTCTTCGGTAGAGAAAGCACTGAAAAAGAATGAGTTTGTCGACCAAGCTCAGATCAACCTTGCCGAACAAACTGCCTTGGTTTTCACCTCCAAAACACGAGACGTCATCGAAAGCGCGCTAATAGAATCCGTAAAAACCGCAGGTTATGGTGCAGAGTTCGTTGATGACGCGGCGACTCAACAACAAAAACAGCAAGAACAACAACTTCGTACCCAAAAAGCTTTCCTAAAAAATTCGGTAAGCGCGCTGCTTATCGGTGCTCCGCTGATGGCGTGGGGTCTGTTTGGTGGCAGCATGACTATTGCTACATTTAACGACCAATTGGCTTGGGGCTTAATCGGTGTCGTCTGTTTGGTACTGCTAGCCACTTCAGGTCGTAGCTTCTTCACCAATGCTTGGCAATCCTTGATGCATAAACGCGCGACCATGGACACGCTAGTAGCTTTGGGTACAGGAGCAGCATGGTTCTACTCAATGTTGGTTGTGCTCATTCCATCGTGGTTCCCTGAAGCTTCTCGTCATGTCTATTTTGAAGCAAGTGCGATGATTGTTGGCCTTATTTCTTTAGGTCACTACATCGAAGCCAAAGCCAAAGCGCGTACCACAAAATCTTTACAGGCATTGATTAACTTACAGCCTCAAAAAGCGGTGGTTATTGTCGATGGCAAAGAACAAACCATCGCAGTAGAAGCGATTCAGGTAGGCATGCAGGTACGAGTAAAACCCGGAGAAAAAGTACCGGTTGATGGTGTCGTAGTCTCAGGTGAATCTTATATCGATGAGTCGATGCTGACCGGTGAACCACTGCCCAAAGTCAAAACAATAAATGATGGCGTTTCTGCGGGCACTATTAATGGGGATGGTAGTTTAATTATTGAAGCGACTGGGATTGGATCAAGCACCATGCTGGCTCGGATCATTCAAATGGTTCGCCAAGCGCAAAGCAGTAAACCAGCAATCGCCAAGCTTGCCGATTCTATCTCAGCCGTTTTTGTTCCGGTTGTGGTCGCAATCGCAGTTGCTGCCGCCTTAGTTTGGTTTTTTGTTGGCCCACAACCAAGCGCCAGTTACATGTTAGTGGTATCAACCACAGTGCTGATCATCGCTTGTCCATGTGCCTTAGGCCTTGCGACACCACTTTCAATTACTGTCGGCGTTGGCAAAGCCGCTGAGTTTGGCGTTCTGATCAAAGATGCCGATGTGTTGCAATCTGCAAGCAAAATTGATGCTGTCGTGTTTGATAAAACAGGCACCCTAACCCAAGGTAAGCCAACCGTTCAGCAAGCCTTTTATGGCGATTTATCAGAACAAGAATTACTGGCTTGTGCTTATTCAGTAGAAGTAGGATCTGAGCACCCACTTGCCAAAGCCGTTTGCCAATATGCAGAGAGCTTGGAAGTTTCAGTACTCCCACACAGCGAATTTGAAAACCAACGAGGGCTTGGGGTTCAAGCAACAATTAACGGCAAGAAAGTGCAAGTTGGCTCGCTTAAGTACCTCACCCAATTAGGTATCAATACAGAGGTTGGCGCGGATTTCATCGAGCTTTGCCGCTCGCAAGCGTGGACGCCTATTTTCATTGCGATTGACCAAAAACTGGAAGGCATATTGGGCATTTCAGACGCGTTAAAAATAGATAGCAAACAGGCGATAGCTCAACTAAAATCCGCCGGAATTCACACTGTGCTATTAACGGGCGACAACGACTCTGTAGCTCAAGCGATAGGTAAAAACGTCGGTATCGACGAAGTGATTTCAGAAGTGCTTCCAGAGCAGAAAGCTCAACACATTGTTCAGCTGCAACAGCAATATAAGAGTGTTGCCATGGTCGGAGACGGTATTAACGACGCGCCTGCACTTGCTCAAGCAGATATAGGCATAGCAATGGGTAGCGGCAGCGATGTGGCGATTGAAAGTGCGCAAATGACACTACTCAACTCGTCGCCATTATCTGTCAGTAACGCGATTGAGCTTTCCCAAGCGACCGTGAGAAACATGAAGCAAAACCTGTTTGGTGCCTTTATCTATAATTCACTTGGTATTCCAATTGCGGCTGGTGTGCTCTACCCATTCTTTGGATTTTTACTTAACCCTGTCGTTGCAGGCGCTGCGATGGCGATGTCATCAATCACCGTAGTCAGCAATGCCAACAGATTAAGACTGTTCAAACCCACTCATTCTAATATCAACAAAAACCATATTCATGAGGTTAACCATGATTCGTAAAATTATGACTCTTACTGCACTCGCTGCAATCTCAGGACAAGCTTTAGCTACTGATGTTCTAAACCACAAATCTCCATACTGCGGCTGCTGCACAGAATGGACTGAACATATGCGAGATGCTGGGTTCGATGTTACTGAGAAGCTCCACGATGATATGAACCCAATCAAGCAGAAACTAGGGATAACACAAGAGCTAGCCTCTTGCCACACTGCAGAGATCGACGGATACGTATTTGAAGGACACATTCCAGCAGATGACATTAAAGCCTTTCTAGAAAACCCACCACGTAATGCGATTGGTTTAGCGGTTCCGGGTATGCCAATGGGTTCGCCAGGCATGGAATATGGGGATAAGAAAGACGAGTATTCTGTGTATGCGTTTAATGAAAAAGGTCAGGTGTTTGAATACCGTCACTACAACGGGAAATAGAACCTAAACAGACCAACACACAGCAATAAAAAGAAGTCATAAAAATAGAGCCTAGCATTCAGTAATCCCAAGACTGTGGTTTACTTGCTAGGCTCTTTGCTTTTGGACAGTAAAGCAAATCTTGTCGCGGCACCAACCGGGCTGTTAGTACCGCTATGTTCCCCTCGCTAATTAGCTAGCAAGCTATTTAGCAAAAAGCTATTTAGCGAAGAAGCTCACTCGGCTAATAATCTAATAGACTAAGCAACCAAGCGAATCAGCTTAGAAGCCGTAAGAAGCACCGAATACGAATGCGTTGTTCTGCTTAGAATCGCCGTTTGCGAAATCTACACCGTTAGCTTGGCTACGGAACTCAAAGTAAGGTTGAACGCCTTGACGAGTCCATGTTGCACGTAACTCGTGGTCCATCGCTTCAGCATCAATCATGTATACGTTGTTGTAGCTAAGCGCTAGGTCAGCATTCACTGTGTAAGCAATGCGGTTATCCATGCGGTAGTCTGTGTCAGCATTAGCTGAAGTATCATCGATGTGTGCACGAGTACGGTTACTAATAGAGATGCCGTTGTCGAAGTTGTAACCGATCTTAACTAGTGGACGGAACTGAATGCTTTCGCCTGCAGAGAATAGGTGTTGGTAACCCGCAGCAACCCATAGGTTGTCAGTGATGTTGAAAGATTGCTCACCACCTACAGTGATGCCTGGAGTAGTATTACCTGCACCGCCATTTTCAGATTCAAGTTTGCCCAGTTGGATACCATCAAACTCAGAATAAACCGTGAAGCCGCCTAGAGAGTTGTCAAACGTGTGACCAGCTTCTAGCGTAGAAGTCATGTCAGAACCGTGGATACGGCCATCGTCATGAATTTGGATGTTACCCGTTACGTAAGAAGAACCAGCAAAAGCACTAGAAGCGAAAGCAAGAGAAAGAGCACTTAGAGCGATAATTTTTTTCATAGTAAACTGCCTTAGTTTAATTTTTTCAGCGGCACATCTTCGGTACATCATTCACCTTCACCGCTTGAGTAGTTGGTAGCCTCCCTGGCATGAAATCTATGTTGCTCGAATTAATTCGCGTTTAAAAATAAAAGGGACAGCAGAGTGATCCCTCTCACTATCAAAAAAAGACAAGTTATTTAAAACTTTAAAATCAACAACTTAAAAACATAAAAATTGATAAAAAACTTAAGATGGAAAAATATACAGATCGGGATCATGTTATTTCACGAAGAAAAATTAGATCTAGATAGTTGAATCACATCTGATTTAGAGTTTTTTACAGGGGGCTTATTTTTTGAAGAGAATAATGAGAAGCGCGTCACTTTTGGGATTAAAGTCACCTTATGTGCATTGTTGATGATATGACCAAAGGCGATTTCTATATGTTTCAGTTTTGGATATGCACCTAATTCGCAGTAAACAAAAAGAGCTCCCGTTTTATCTTGAATAAGATAAAGGTCAGGAGCTCTTCTACTAATAGTGCTTATCGATTATTTAACTGAGGTCACTCGACTTACTTTCTCACCACTTTCTGAAATAGAGCGGATGTAAGTCTCACCAGAAACTGATGGACGTTGTTGCTCATCGTATGTTAGCCAGTTTTCGCCATCAGCAGAGTATTGCAGCTCTACACCTGGGAATTGAACGTTCATCGCTAGCTTACCGTCAACAACCTTCGCACCTGGAACTGGTAGTCGGTAATCAATACCCGCTTTTTCTAGCTTAGCTAGCTCACGTTGACCAAGAATATTCGCGAAGCGATTAAAGTCGCTGTTCAACGCTTGCTTATTCACTAAGTTAGTTTCTTGAGAGTATTCAACACCAACCTTGTAGTCGTTTTCCCAATCTGCTCGGTGCCATGCGCGCTCTGCTGCTGCCAATACGCGAGGGAACACCATGTATTCATATTGCTCGTCAGTACGTACTGTTTCTGACCAAAGTTGAGCTGACAGACCGTAGAAAGGTTTCGCTTCAACCTCACCTTTACCACTGAAGCCATTGCCATCACGGTCTAATGATGTTTCTGCGTTTTGTGGCATGTTTTCTGGTGCGAAGCCAAACATCTTACGAGTATCGGTTGCACGTGTTGCCCAGTAGTAACCACGCTCAGCTGCATCAACTTCGTATGGCATATCCATGTATACGTAGTCTGGGTTAGAGACAATCACGTCATACCCTTTTGCTGACCAATCGTATACTGATGAAGTTCCGCCCCAGTAAAGAACGTCCCAGAAGTTCACGCGTGTACTTTCGGTCGCAAATGCTTCCTCGCCTTCGCTGTATTTCAGACCATCTTGCCATGCTTGGAAGTGTGGAATACCCTTCTCAGCAACAATCTTAGAAACCTGTTCTGCGAAGTGGCTTGGTAAATGACCGAAATCGCTTACAGTACCATCAGCGATCAATGACTGACATTGTGGTGATTGTTGGAACGGCTTATCTTGCTTAGACAAATCGATGTTGCCTTTCCAAGCCACTTTATCTTCTGCATTAATATCTTGTAAGCCTGCGCCTAACTTGATGTTTTTCGCTTCATCGCCGCCGAAGTGCCAAGTCGTTAGCGGTACGCCCGCTTCTTGGTGCATTGCCGCCACTTCAGAGATTACTTTATCGACGAAGTGAGTTGATGACTCCATACATGGGTTAATGAAGCTTTGCTTATCGTAGAACTGAACCGTGGTTACATTCGATGTATCTTGCGGATCCATCAAGCGGTATTCGTTCGCTTCTGCTTCTTTGCCTTCCGCCATGAGACGAGTGTAACGCGCTTCCATTGATACCACAGCTGAACGAGCGTGTGCTGGCATATCAATTTCAGGGATAACTTCGATGCTGCGCGCTTTAGCGTAGCTTAGGATCTCGACGTAATCCGCTTTACTAAAGAAACCAGAGCCAAAGTTGTCTGTTGTTGGACCAGAACCTAGCTGAGGCAGTAAGCAGCTTTGTTCATCCAAATCAAAACAACGATTAGACCCTACATCCGTTAGCTCTGGTAAACCTGGAATTTCTAAACGCCAACCTTCATCATCCGTTAGGTGAAGGTGCAGTTTATTCATCTTGTATGCCGCCATTTGATCTAGCGTTGCTAGGATGGCATCTTTTGAGTGGAAGTTTCGAGCAACGTCCACCATCACACCACGATAATCAAAGCGAGGCGCATCTTTAATTGACAGTTGTGGTAATGATTCAGCGTTCTGACTATCTATTAGGCCAAAAATAGACTGAACTGCGTAGAAAGCACCCGTTTTATCAAACGCTTTAATTGCAATCCCCTCTTCCGAGATGCTTAGTTCATAAGCGCCAGATTTCGCTAAATCACCCGTAAACTGAGTAGGAACAACAGCGACACTCACAGGTAGGTCGCCACTCACATCTACGTTTACCACATCTGCACGTTCTTCAATTGCTGCGAATTGCTCAGCGTCGAATGCGTCTTTAGGTAGGGCAATACCACCAGCAATGCTAACTGAACCTTCACCGGCTTCTACCGACATTGGCGTTGGTAGTAAAGTAGTTGATACGTCTTGCGTTGCTAGATCAGCATTCTTTTCAAAACGCGTCACCGCTGTCGCCATTACGTTATTATCATCAGGCGTACGCTTAAGGTTATTACCCTCTAGACCAGTTACGAACGATGCAACATCTTCTGTATTCAATGATGCAATCATCTTAGGTTCTGCGTTTGGCGCCGTCACGAATGCACCTGGCATAAAGTCAGTTTCAAACAGTTGCCAGTATTCACTCGTTAACGGAAGAACCACTTCTTCACCAACCGCAAAGCCGTCAAACTTTTCAGTAGGTTCTAGCTTGTGAAGGTCACCAGTAACGCGAGTGATCTTAAATTGCTCATTATCAACATCTAAAATAAGACGAATACTGTGGAAGTAGATGCTCCAATCTTTAGAGTCAATCGCTTCACCGTCATTGGTTAGCGTCATGTTCACTTTATTACATGACGCCCATTCAGCACCTAGGTCCTGACAAACCAAGCCTTCATTCGCACCATGATTAGTTAGAATTTCGTACTGAACATCAAGATTATCAGCCAGTGCATTCACTACTTTTTGTTCTGGTGCTTGCGTTACTGCACAACCTGTTAGGCCAGCCAATACCGCTACAGATAGTAAGTTTCTCTTCAACATCGTATTCACCCATAAATTAAAAATTGAGTAAGAAGCAAAATGGAGCGCTTCGAAAGTTAGATAAACTATATGGGCTTATTTTTTACCGTGAATTAAATCGAGCTAATAAAGTGATCGGCTTCAAATCTCAAAAATATTGATAAATTTAATTTAAATAAAATCATCAAGTTACAAGCAACGGCACTTCCGTCATTTTAATTTTGACGTAAAATTTGAGAAATGAATCACAATCTTTTTTACCGATTTCATAAAATCGTGTCGTTGTTACTGAGAAAGGTTTAAGAGTTTTTTGGTGTTGTTATACTTTTCGTACAAACAACGTGACATCGTTCTCAAAAAAAACCGTTAAAAAACAACGTCAAAATCGATTTTGACGAGTTTAATACTTCCTAAAGGAGCTCCCTTTGCGCCCATTCTTCTACATGGTTTTATTCGTTCTCGCTTTTTCAGCTAGGCAAGCGGTCGCCGAGCCCCTTTATTGGCAAGCAAAAAAGGATGAACTGACACTCACTATCTTAGGTTCCGTGCACGTTGGGGACGAGAGTATGTACCCCCTTCCTTCGGCGATCACCGACGCGCTAAAAAACAGTGATGGCTTAATTATCGAAACGGATATCAGAAAGTCTGATGGCGTTGTATATCCCCGCAACAAACTCACGACTGCCGATGTACTCAATACAGAACAGCTGCAATTATTAACCGACATATCAAAATCATTGGGCATGCCGACGCAACAACTGCTTCGCTCACCGCCTTGGGCAACTTCTCTCTCCATACAAATGCAGCAGTTAAAAAACCTTGGTTATGGCTCCGCCAGCGGCGTTGATGCGACGCTAGCGAACAAAGCGACTACCCAAGATGTTCCGGTTATCAGTTTGGAGCCTCTGCAATTCCAAATAGACCTGATGACAAAACAAAAGGACGACGGTAAAGAGTGGTTAGTCAGTAGCCTTGAAGAATTTGACCAAACTGATCGCGTGGTTCATTGCCTGATTGAAAGCTGGAAAGCGGGTGATTTAGCGAAGCTGGAAGCCTTCTCAGAACTGTCAGAGATGTCGCCTGAACTTGAGAAAGCATTCTTAACCGATCGCAACATAGACTGGGCAAACAAACTATCCTCCAATGATTGGAAGCTTAAGACTAAAGGGAACTACATGATAGTAGTTGGTACCTTGCACCTAATTGGAGAAGGTAACCTTATACAGTTATTAGAAAAGAAAGGCTTCAGTGTCATTCAGCAATCACAAAGCCAATCAGCCCAATGTCAATTTGAGACTAGCTAAAAAAGCTAACGATGCTCAACCTCATTTTGTTTTCGTTATAAAAGCATTTCCTTAATAACAGAATCTTTACATTTAATAGCACCATTGCAGTGCTATTATCTTTCGCTCTTTTTACCTATGGCGTTGTTCTAATGAAACCAGTACTTTTTGCTTTCCCTTTAGCCCTCACGATGCTGATGCCCTCAATAGCCTCAGCCAAAGAAACATGCACCATCGAACAGTTTCAGGCGATAGACATACAACCGGATACCAAAGGCGGTGTATTAGATAAAGAAAGCGGACAGTTTTTGATTACAGAGAAACCACCGATGCGCTGCGCCAATATTACGTTCACAACATCTACAACACGAAACCGTATCGCAAGCCAAATGAACAACAATTTTGAAGCAAACTTTTACGACAACCAAACGGGAAGCACTCACTCGGTGACGTTTGATGAAGATGAAATAAAGGCAGGTTACATTCGAATAGGCCCGAATAAGCCAGCGGAAGCGTATGTTTGTTTTGTTACCTCGGAAACACCGATAAAAGATATTACGTGTGATGTGAATTGATCATTGAGTTGCTTGAAGAAAAAAACAGGGCTAAGGGAAAGGTCCGTTTTCCGCATAGCCCTATTTTGCTGCTTACTCGGTAGCTTAAAGTATGTCTGTACTCGCTTCGGAATAACGTGCGATAATCGGATTTTCTAATGCATTCGGATCGCTCGGCGACCACATTCCACGCTTCATTCCTTTCACAATCAAATGAATCACCGCGGCATCAATAGCAGACATCACAGCAATATTGACCGGTTCATTTTGGCTATAGCCCATCTCTACTTCTAACAACTCTTTGTAGTCAACAAAGCGAAATGCACCGAAGCCGATTTCATGGGAGGAAATGGTTTTAGTCGTCGTGACACTCAAAAGAACTTGCCCAGTTCGAACATCGACGGCTCTCAAATTCACCGTGACTTGATCCGTTCTGTATTGCCCGGAACCACCAATACCTAGATACTTGGCGCCAGCTCCTCCGGTAACAATATTCGAGTCATAAGCCACAATCCCGCCTTCGATGACGATGTTAGCGGAACTCAAAGACGACAAGTCTGCCCCATGATTATTTACGACCTTATCTTTTTTCTGAGCCGCTCGAATGATCTTACGTTCAGTCAATAAGTTTTGGAGCCCTTCACGCTCCAGAGGTACAAACCACTGAGAGTCGATAAGTGCTGTCGTCAATAAAGACGTCCCACCCTGTGGTACCGCTGTCGAAAAGTTACTGTTTGGCTGAGGTTTATACTGTCCCGTTTGATCTCTAAAATCATAAACCGAAACAAGTATTTTACCGCGAGGCTGAGGTAATGAGATCAGGTCCGTATAAGTCGATCCTCTCGGCATCAACTTTGGCGTTTCAGAAGTCTCTGGAATTTGCATAGAGTAAGTGCACCCTCCCAACACAAAGGTCAAGAAGACGATAATGATCGATTTCATAACACAATCCTTGTGATTAGAGGTCGGGGTTTAATCCAGAAACACTGATTTCTGTCGATTCCCCAGTCTCTTTATCGACGATTTGAACCAACAAAGTCCCGGAATCATCCACAATATTCAGGAAAAAATCATCAGTTTCCAACTGCCCCGTATTTCCGTTACCTACATCAGCAAGCAATTGGCTAATTAAACGGGACTCTAAACTAGACGCTAAACGATCTAAGGCTGATTCTTGCTCATCAAAGATATCCCTTGCACTTGGGTCTTCATAATCATTGATAGCATTAGCGTGATTAAAAAGGTGAGAACTGTTTAAAGCGTTTCCGCCAAAACTTGGATTTACGGGCGTATAAACTAATTCGCTTGAGTAAACCGAAGGCGAAACTATCAGCGCAATGAGCGCGGCCTTTCTGAAAAATATCGACATCCTTGGCTCCTTAAAATTCATCATGGTCTAGATCGTAAGTGTCCTGAAAGATCCGTTCCGCTTGCCATCGGATGATGTAATTCCCAACCACTCGTGTTGCATCGGCAGCGCGTTCTTTCGCTTGTCTACGACCAGGGGACAACGCCGTACGGAAGATCGGTTTTCTAGAGTGTTGAACCTCTATGATGCTTCCTGATAACGCCGTTGGCCTTTCTTTTACCGTCAAATTTTCCTTAAGGTCGGGATAACTATCATTGAGCGATTGCGAGAAGAAAAAATAGAAATCCTCTCCCAACCGCGTAATGGTTCTGTCCACAATGATTCCATCGACTTCACTGAAGTCATTGAATTTTTCCTTAAGATTATTTGTCGAGTCCTCAAGTTTTTGTCCATTTTCTAAAGGAGCAGCATTTTCAAGACCATGACTCTTTTCTTCTGCATGAAGAGCAAAGGAAAGCAGAGTTATTGTAAGCAGCTTGATTTTCATATGTGCTCCCATTCAAAGTCTATTTACAAAATGAGAATGTGATTCGTTGAAACAGAATAAAGCGTAATTCATGCTTACAGTGGCATATATAAACTTTCGAATTAATTACTGAAGGGAATTGATTAACTAAGGTTGGTAGGATTCGGTCAAATACTAATTAAATTTCATATGAACAACTAAATATTTTCAACTTTAAGTTTATAGCTGTTCGTAAATTCAAGGCCTAGGATTTCGATAAGACAAAGGTTCACTCATTCCCTACGCAGTTTATTTTCGTAGGGATCATAATCACGAACACTTTAAGGTAAAGATGATGGTAATTGGGAAAGCATCACTTATCAGCTTAACTTGTTTATATTTTTTATCAGGAGGTTTTAATAATGCTATCGCGTCAGATATAGAAGGGGATTTTTTACATAATGTTAATCAAGATATAGTCAATGATTATAATTATTTAGAAAGCTTCTCTTCTGGAGATTTAGATAATTATTCAGAATTAAATATATCTAATGCTACTGATTCAATAGCAATAATAAAGCAACGCAGTCCTGGTATTACCGCGAACAACAGAGCGAAGATAACGCAAAGCGGAAGTTCTAACTCCGCATACATTGGTCAAACAGGGCGCAATAATACCGCCTTAATAGACCAGAATGGTTCAAATAACGATGCCGCAATTGGGCAACTCGGAGTAAATTCTGAAGCGCTTATTTCCCAAGACGGGAATAACAATTTAGCAGTTATCGGACAAGCTAACTTCTCAAGACAGAGTAGTCAGCTGAGCATTGACCAAAAAGGCAATGGCAATACTGCTTATTTGGTTGGTTCTGGAAGAAGTAATTTAGGAATTTCTCAAGACGGCAATGACTTTGCTTTAGTAAAAGCATCTAGCTCGATGAGAATTCACATCAATCAAGCAAATTAGCGCGCAGTATGGAAGCTTGATTCAAGTTGCTTCTCTGTGAAGCAACAACAACGTCGACATGGAAATGTATAAGGATACAACTTATGAAACTTACACAAATTGGAATGTTAGTCGGTGCCATCATTAGTTTGAATGTAGCTCACGCAGATCCGCTACCCGCTCCCTATCCAGCTTCAGCTCCTGGAACTGGAGTGATTGAAGGCACAACCGATCTTGGTATTGACGCAGCCCTTACCGCTGCAGCTGGCGGAGTAACGATCCCCTCAGCTAGTGACAACACAGCGCTTTGGCAAATGGGTAATGGTGCCAGAGCTAATGTAACTATTAATCAAAACACGTCAGGCACAACAGATGGTCACACAGCATTGGTCGATACGCACGCGAGTTACAAATCTGATGTAGTCGTTGAACAAAGCGGTAACCTAAATGGAGCACATGTTCAACTTAGAGGTTCGTATAACAATGCTCTAATTGACCAAAACGGACAATCTAACCAAGCACGCGTTCAAGTTGAGCAATACGGTAACTTTAACGATCTTCGTGTAACACAAATGGGTGATGACAACATTTCCGTTACCGTAGCTCTTGGAGGAGCAGACAGCAACAGAGCCGAAACGACTATATATGGCGATTCAAACCAAACATATACAGAATTCAGTAACGGTGACGTTGACTACAATAACGCTGCAATTGATATCAGCGGTGATGACAACTACGTACAGACTATTGTTAATAATAGCGTAGGTGGTGGTGATTGGAACGATGTCGACATTGATCTAATGAACAGTGACGATAATAGAGTATTCGTTCTACAAACAGGTTCTCATTCTGATGCGGTCGTTCAATTACAAAACAGTAATATGAACCAATTTACGGTTGAACAAACATCACATGATAGTGCTGTCGTATTAGGTAATGGTGCTTACGGTAATGTCGGTATTATTTACCAAAATTAATATGAGTGTCAGTGCATACATTAAAACGGCGCTAGTCGCCGTTTTATTTATTTCTTTCCATTTTAATGGATTTTCTTCTGATTTAAATTCAGTACAGTGCCTGATAAAAAATAAAAGTCTTATTCTGACCATAAATAACAGTATGGCATCTTCATTAACGTTGAGTACGAGCACCAACTCTAATTTCAACCAGAATACGAATAGTGGTATTACAACGTTGATTATTAATATAAATCAGTTTCCTGCCACTATAAAACTTCACCCAAACAAGGGGATCTGGAAAATTCATAAAGACTGTACAATCAATAAAATAAAACCATAAATCTCGGTAATTCCCTCTTTCTACTTAAGTATTATTTTACCTTCGACAATACTATTAAATTAATTTCATAAACTTGATGAATAATTAGCTTTAAAAATTAGCAAAATAACAATACGTGCTTTAAACTAAAACACCTAAAGTTCAAGTAATGAGTTAAGAAAAGGAGTTCCACATGGCTAAACTGGAGGCTCATAACGCCATTTTACTTGCGGAGAACAATTTACAATCGATACTACTAAAAGAGTCTATAGAACAGAAAGTTAACCTGAACATAAAACTCATATCACCGGAAAGGCTCAGTGCTAAATCCCTAAAAAACGATGACTTAGTTCTGATTATTATTGATTTCCCGACAATGAGTAAGCAATACATTGAGAAATACCAGGAGCTCAGAGATGACGTAGCAAGTGATGTCCATGAAGTGCTACTCAATACACCAGGCGATTTCCCGCACTCTGAAATGCTTAAATGGCAGTATCTTGTCGGCATTTTTTATACGTCGGACACGCTTGAAAAGCTCGTGGCCGGCTTTAACTGCATTTTGCAAGGCGAGATGTGGATGAGTAGAAAGCTCATTTACCAGTACATTAGCTTCTACAGAGAGAGGCAGTGCGCGAAAACCAGTCCTTATTACCTCAAGCTCACCAAACGCGAGCAGCAGATCATTAAGTTACTCGGTGATGGAGCATCTAACACTCAGATAGCAGATACCCTCTATGTCAGTGAGAATACGGTCAAAGCACACCTTCACAACACGTTTAAAAAAATCAAGGTGAAGAATCGCTTACAAGCTTTGATCTGGGTTAAGAACAACGTTGCGACAAATGAGTTTGTCCAATAGACCTAACTCTCTGCCCTCAACCATAAACAGTCAATGCAGTTAGAATGTAGAAATCCCAAATACAAAAAAGCCGTAGCATTTCTGCTACGGCTTTTTCTAATGTGGTCGGTGAAGAGGGATTCGAACCCCCGACCCTCTGGTCCCAAACCAGATGCGCTACCAAGCTGCGCTATTCACCGAGATATCTAACTGGCTCATTGCCTGTCGATGGAGCGTATAATACGGGTTCTGAATTTATCCGCAAGGGCTTTTTCTCATATTTATTGCGATTTTGAATCGTTCGAACAAAAGACATACAACAACGAGCATGATGTGACAAAAAACACACAGTTACCAACAAGTATTTAACTTATGAAACAGGATTGATCCAGATCAGTGAATTGATAATGCTTGTTAATACACTAAGCCATGTCATATAACTTTGAGGTATACACATGGACTTTTGGCTAGATCTCCTATTTGGTAATGCGGTGGGACTATCTTCAATGATAGTAATCTTCGGGGCTCTGGGTCTCATGATGTTTTATGGAGGCTTCTTCATATACAAAGTTATGACTGAAAAATCTCCTCACTAGAATCGCTCTGCCTAAATCATTTACTTTTAAGTATTCTTTTACTTTATAAGTAAATGTCAAAACGCTTTGCACCGGAGCAGACTTATTGTCTTCTCCGGTTTTTTCATTTTTAAACCTAACCTCAACTTAGGTATACTTACCCTATCCTTCTCCAACTTGAGATACACACTATGTCTCATGATGATGACTTAGATCTATTCCAAGAAATGATGGGCGATGTTAAACGTATCAACCATGACACAGCTGAACACCAGAAAGTACACCGAGTCACCGAATCTCACCTTGCTAAGCGTGAAGCCGCTATGTGGCTGTCTGACGACGAGAAAGACTACTTATCATTAGACTATTCGCCAATGATCAAGCCAGACGATGTTGTTGCTTATAAAAAAGACGGTGTACAAGAAGGCGTATACAAAAAGCTGCGCCTAGGAAAATACCCTATTCAAGCCAAGCTCGACCTTCATAGGAAAACACTGAAAGACGCACGTAACGAAGTGCTTTCATTTTTGCGTCAGTGTTTAAGAATGGATGTTCGTACCGTCATCATTGTTCATGGTAAGGGTGAGCGTTCGAATCCACCTGCAATGATGAAAAGCTACGTGGCAAATTGGCTAACACAAATCAACGACGTTCAATGTGTTCATTCTGCTCAGCAATTTCATGGTGGTACGGGCGCAGTCTACGTAATGCTCAGAAAGAGTAATGAGAAAAAGCTAGAGAACAGAGAGCGCCATCAAAAACGCACCAGTTAATAGGTTGAGATAGATAAATGGACTAGTAACGATTTTGCATCAAGATCGATATTTCGTGCCTAGACTCACACCAAGTGCTAAAATTACCTCAGTTAACGAATTTCAACTCGAAGCAACTATCCAAAGGTTGCTTTTTGTTTATCTATATTTCCGTTGTGAAACGCTAAGAGAATATCATGTCACAAGAATCCCAAGCTAAACGCCTTAATAAATACATCAGTGAAACTGGTTTTTGCTCACGCCGCGAAGCCGATAAGCTCATTGATGCAGGCCGAGTTACTATTAACGGTAAGATCCCTGAAATGGGTACTAAAGTCTTGCCAGGTGATGATGTTGAGATCGACAATAAGCCTGTTCGCTCAAAAGAGAAGCCGATTTACATTGCTCTTAATAAACCAACAGGTATCACCTGTACGACTGAGCGTGATATTCCTGGCAACATCGTCGACTTTATCGGCCACCACAAACGTATTTTCCCGATTGGTCGTCTAGATAAGCCTTCTGATGGTCTTATCTTCTTGACCAACGATGGCGACATCGTAAACAAGATCCTACGTGCAGGTAACAACCACGAGAAAGAATACGTGGTGCGTGTAGATAAGCCGATTACGACGGAATTCTTGAAGCAAATGGGCGCTGGCGTTCACATTCTCGATACAGTCACTTTGCCATGTAAAGTAGAGAAAGAGACTAAGTTCTCATTCCGAATTACGCTAACACAAGGCCTTAACCGCCAAATTCGCCGTATGTGTGAAGCGCTCGGTTATGAAGTATTTAAGCTACGCCGTGTTCGTATTATGAATATCTCACTAGACGGTATTCCTAACGGCAAATGGCGCTACCTGAGCGACGAAGAGATCACTGAAATTTTAGCGATGTGTGAAGGCTCAGTAAGTACGGAAGATGCGTCAAAAATGAACGCGAAAGGTCAACGCATTCGCAAAGCGACTGACGCGAAACTTTTTGATAGCCGTGAAGAGAACCAAGCTTCAACAGCGCGCCGTAATCAAAACGAGAACCGTACTCGCACTTACCGCGGTAACAATGCGGATGAATTCCGTCATGCACCTAATTCAAAGCGTGGCCGCAATTCATCGAATGGTGAAAGCGGTGGTAATACCGAGAACTGGAAATCGAACTCTCGTTCAGAGCGTTCTAATTCAGATAGAAATCGTTCGGATCGCAATCGCACAGATCGCGATAATACCGATCGTAGAAGCGGGAAGCCGGCAAACCGCAGCCAAGATTCAAACAGACCGAACAAACCTGCACCAAAGCGTGTTGGTGGTACTTTAGGTCTGAAGAAGTAGTCTGAATCAGTAAGACGAGACTCTCGATATAAAAACGCCCGCTAGATTAGTCTAGCGGGCGTTTTTGTTGGTCATTCGATAGTTTTATCATCATGACAACGACAATCTATAAACATAAATCAGCAAACTGGCCGCGAGTCAGAAGTGTTAAGTCTTTTGGGTCTAATTCAATCTCTAGCCCACGCTTACCTGCACTCACACATATCGTTTCAAAACCTGTCGCACTGGAATGAACGAAGGTAGGCAGTGCTTTCTTCTGACCAAGCGGACTAATGCCACCAACAACATAACCCGTGGTTTTCTGAGCAATCTCAGGATCGGCCATCTCTGCTTTTTTGCCTTTCGCTGCTTTAGCGGCAAGCTTTAGATTTAGCTTCTGGTCGACAGGAATAACGGCAACCGCCAAATCTTTCGCCACACCATTCAAGCAGAACAACAGCGTTTTGAATACACGTTTGGGATCTTGACCAAGCGCTTCAACGGCTTCTAAACCATAGTTCGTATTATTCGCATCATGATGATACTGGTGCACACTATGAGCGATTTTCTTTTTCTTGGCGAGATTGATTGCAGGGGTCATAACAAATCCAAACGATAGATAAACAAAAAGCGACGCCAAGGCGTCGCTTTAGTTAAATTTATCATGGTGCTAGAGTCAATCTAATTTAGCACCTATTGATACAATTACTTGTAAACCATTTGGCCTGAAGGCGCGTACTTGTTCACGTCAACCGGGCTGTTTGCTTCTAGGTACTCTTTCAGTACTTCAGCATCAACAAAACCAGTATTTACGTAACCTGGGTGATCAGACAGTTTAGGGTAACCGTCACCACCAGCAGCGTTAAAGCTTGGTACTGTGAAACGGTAAGTTTCGTCTAGACGAAGCTGTTTGCCACCGATGAATACATTCGATACTTCACCGTTCGCTACTGTCATAGAGAT
Organism: Vibrio sp. AIC-3; assembly: GCF_013114515.1. Lineage (NCBI taxonomy): Bacteria > Pseudomonadati > Pseudomonadota > Gammaproteobacteria > Vibrionales > Vibrionaceae > Vibrio > Vibrio sp. AIC-3. The sequence goes on from NZ_VTXG01000041.1 coordinate 21,870, forward strand.
TCCAGCAAACTGAGCGTAAGCACCAGAATCGATTGGTTTAGTCGCTACTACATTTAGGTAATCCAGAACTTCTTTACCCGTCATGTCTGTGTAAGTCAGGATGTTTGCAAAAGGCTGTACCTTCAGTACATCTTTGTAAGTAACATTACCGGCTTCAATTGAGTCACGAACGCCACCAGAGTTCATCACAGCGAAGTCTGCTTTTGCACGCTCCATGTGAGAAGTCGCAATCAAACGACCTAGGTTGGTCTGTTGGAAACGAACGACGTTACGATCGCCTTCAAGCTTGCCATTTGTCTCAGCGATTTGAACTTCTAGCTGTGCCTGACCTTGCTCTTGGAAAGGACGTAGGAATTCAAGTAGCTCTGGGTCTTGTGCGATTTCATCTTGAATAAGAACACGTTGCTTCTTACCGTCGATCTTAACTTTCTTCTTAAGGTTAACTGGAATCAGGTCGTAGCTCACCATCTCTAGCTCGCCATTACGGAATTCGTAATCAGCACGACCTACGTACTTGCCCCACTCGTGAGCTTGAACGATGTAAGTACCGTTCTGTACGTCAGGCTTACACTCATCACCCGGCTTGAAGTTTTTCTTCGCAACGTTAGGGCCTTCCATACATACAGGCTCTTGAGAGTGACCACCAACGATCATGTCTAGATCGCCTTCGTTTAGGTAACGAGCAAGTGCGACATCACCCGGAGCATTAACACCACGTTGGCCATTTTCGTAGTGACCCATATGAGTCACAGCAAAGATTAGATCCGGTTTTTCTGTTTCTTTAAGTTCAGCGATTAGCTTCTTCGCTTCTTCTTTAGGATCACGGAAGTCGATGCCTGCGATAAATTCAGGGTTACCAATCTTTTGGGTATCTTCAGTTGTTAAACCAATAACCGCAATCTTGATGCCTTGCTTTTCGAACATCTCGTAAGCTTGGAACTTACGTTCACCTGTCGCTTTATCGTAGATGTTTGCAGATAGCATTGGGAAGTTAGCCCAGTCGATCTGCTTTTGTAATACGTCTAAAGAGTTATCAAACTCGTGGTTACCCAATGCCATGGCATCGTAACCAATTTTGTTCATACCTTTAAAATCAGGTTCTGCGTCCTGAAGGTCTGACTCTGGAACACCCGTGTTGATGTCACCGCCAGATAGAAGCAACACGCTACCGCCTTCTGCTTCAACTTCTGAACGAAGTTGGTCAACTAGCGTTTTACGTGCAGACATGCCGTATTCGCCATATTTATTCTGCCAGAAACGACCATGGTTATCGTTTGTGTGAAGAATCGTTAGCTTGTAAGTTTCGTCTTGGTTCCAATCATGAGCTGATTGAGACGCACACCCAGCTAGAGTAGCTAGAATTGCAGCACTTAGTGCTGTCTTTAGAATAAGGCGTTGCTTCATTGTCATACCTTTGAACTTTTTAGGGAATCCACTGCTTTTTATAATCTATTGCGACCCCTTTCCTGGAGTTCGAACAATAAGACTTCAACATGACTAATCTTAAATTAACATTCTAGATGTAACACGACGATTTCATATTTATGTCGAATTGGTCACGCATAGGTCAACAGTTAAGTGTAACAAAATTATGAGATTACACTCAAACTTCCCCTGCATCACAAGCAATCGTTTACTTACAAAGTGTGATGAATATCAGTAATTTACTGCAAACAGGACTGACCTCACACTCATATAAGAGTTTCTTAGGTAATAACCCGCCACGTTAACAACTCTTTAAATGAACGGTTTATGTTCGGCTGATTTTACGAGATAAAAAAAAGCCCAATTCAGAGAACTGGGCTTTCTTAGATCAACTTTGTTAAATAACGTTTCCGTTACTTCACATCCATCTCAATTATTTAATATCAATATGCTCAAAGCCTTTGATAAGGTCATCAAGTGCTTTCATCTGCTTCAAGAACGGCTCTAGTTTGTCTAGAGGTAGCGCAGATGGGCCATCACAACGAGCTTGGTCTGGGTTTGGGTGAGCTTCAATGAACAGACCCGCAATACCCGTAGCAAGACCCGCTTTAGCAAGTTCAACCGTTTGCTCACGACGACCGCCAGATGCAGCACCTGATGGGTCACGCATTTGTAGAGAGTGCGTCACGTCGAAGATGATTGGGCTACCGTTTGAAGACTTCTTCATTACGCCAAAGCCAAGCATATCCACAACAAGGTTATCGTAACCCATGCAAGCGCCACGCTCACAAAGGATGATGTTGTCATTACCGCACTCAGCGAACTTATCAACGATGTTGCCAACTTGATTCGGGCTCATGAACTGAGGCTTCTTCACGTTGATTACTGCGCCAGTCTTAGCCATTGCTTCAACAAGATCAGTTTGACGAGCTAGGAATGCAGGTAGTTGGATTACATCAACCACATCCGCAACAGGCTGAGCTTGAGCTTCTGTGTGGATATCAGTAATGATCTTCACGCCGAAAGTATCTTTCAGCTCTTGGAAGATTTTGAGACCTTCTTCCATTCCTGGACCACGGTATGAATGAACTGAGCTGCGGTTCGCTTTATCAAAAGACGCCTTAAATACGTAAGGGATGCCCAGCTTCTCGGTTACTTTTACATAGTGCTCACAGATCTGCATAGCAAGATCGCGAGATTCAAGAACGTTCATGCCTGCAAATAGCGTAAATGGCTTGTCGTTAGCAATTGGCATATCGCCAATATGAACTGTTTTCTGTTCCATCATATTCTCTCTAAATAATTATTAATTAGTGAACAACCACTGTCTTTTCGTTCATGACGTTCACTTGAGATTTCAGTAACTCAGATGCCGGGTCATCTGGGCATTGGTCGATAAAGTATTGATAATCGGTTGCGGCTACTTGGTGACAGTCTAGCTGCTGATAGATAAAACCGCGGTCACGGATTTCATATGGGTCATCAGGTACAAACGTCAAAGCAAGGTCAGTACACTTCAATGCAAGTGTATAACGCTCTTCTCGCAGCAGTGCACTCTTGAGCAGGGCTAACCACTTACCAATAATTGTTGGGTGGTCGGCGACTTCTAAGTGCTCAGGTTTCACCTTAGCTAATGGGCCGTCATGTCCAATTAACCATGCTCGCAGCGTTTGTTCGCCAACATACTCACCGTTATAAGGGTTAATATAAGCTGTAGCTTGCCCGTACCAACTTACTTTAAGTAAGAATTGAGTCGGGAAAGAGACGCCCTCTACAGGAAAGCCTAGCTTGCGACCTAGAAAAAGAAAAATCGCCCCCAGACTGACTGGAATACCTTTCTTTCTCTCAAGCACTTTATCGATGAACGCGTTTTCCGAAGAGAAATACGCATCTTTATCGCCAGCAAAACCCCATTCATAAAAGAATAGTCGAATAAAAGATTCAAACTTCTGCTGTTCATCGGTTTCATTAACCAAAGCAAACTCGGCGTCTTTTAACAATCTCGCCAGCTCTTGCTCTGCCCAACTGTCTTGAGTTTCTGGGTTAATCGCTTTATTTAAGATCAATGCACCTTCAGCTAACTCTAGCTGGTCAAAGTCTTCATCAAAAAATTCGTACATAGATAGTTAACCGAAATAAGGAAGATAATTAACCGAAAAATGTTGGTGTCTTGGTCATTGCGATTTTGCCTGCCATCGCTAACCAACCAAGCGCACCAAAGAAAGAGAATACTCTCAGTAGCTTGTTTTTACCTAGCTTAAGCGCAAAGAAACCTAATGCGATGTAAGCCATAACACAAGTTAGTTTTTCGGTTAACCATGGTGCTGCTGGTGTGAATGGAATAAAGCCAGTGATGAAAATCAAACCAATACCCGATAGCAATAGCAACGAGTCATTGATATGAGGGAAACGCTGCAAGAAAGGATGCTTAAGCTTAGGTGAGTTAGCCATCATAAGAGCGAAACGAATCGAAAGAAGTAGCGCGCTTATCGCAATCGTTAATAGGTGAAAATGTTTTAGACCTTCGTACATGGTATTCCTTTATATTTTTATATGTGCTTTCGTTAACACGAGCCTCACAATACCCGTTAATGCTCTGTAGTTCTGCATAAAATCTCTGTATTTCTGCGTTAAATGCATTATCGGGTTAAATGTATTGTCGAGTTAAAGGTATCAATTTAGCAAGTTCATCATCCATTGCTCACAAGACGATTAACAATCACTAACTATGAACAGTAACGACCCAATGTCACTCGGTCATTACCACCGTAATCTTTCTCTGTGACAACATCGAGATAACCGAGCGCCTGCATAATCTCACGAACTGCCAAACCTTGGTCATAGCCGTGTTCAAATGCTAACCAACCTTCATTTTCCAAAAAGCCACGTGCGTTTTCAGAAATGTATCGAATATCTGCAAGCCCTTTCTCTTCAGCAACCAGTGCTGTGATCGGCTCAAAACGCACATCGCCTTGAGACAAATGAGGATCATTCTTCTCAATGTATGGCGGGTTAGAAACAATCAGAGAGAACTTCACAGTTTCTTCAGAGCTCAAAGGCTCAAACCAACTGCCGTGCAAAAAGGTAGCATTGGTGATATTGAGACGTTGTGCATTCTCTGTAGCAAGCTGCTGCGCTTCAGGGCGAAGATCAATACCCGTTACCTGTCGATTCGGCATCTCAGACGCCAATGCTAACGCGATAGCACCTGTACCTGTACCTAAGTCGAGAATCGCGCCTTGCTTGCCGTACGTTTTATCCAAAGCCACCTCAACCAAACGCTCGGTATCTGGGCGTGGGATTAATGTAGAAGGGGAAACTTTTAACGGCAGTGACCAAAACTCACGCTCACCGATAATGTAAGCCACAGGCTCACCGGTTAAGCGACGTTTTAGAAGAGCATTGAATTCAGACTCTTGCTCTGAGGTGAGATGCTTCTCAGGCCAAGTCAGTAGGTAAGATCTTGGTTTATCTAAGGCGTGACAAAGCAGTACCGCGGCATCAATAGAGGGTGATGTGTTATCACCCTCTTGAAGCTTTACGATTGCTGCTTTTAAAGCACTTTCAACCGTATATGCTGACTGCATACTGGTTAGTTGTTCTCTGCAAGTGCAGCAAGCTGATCGGCTTGGTGCTCTTGAAGTACAGGATCAAGCAAGCTTTGCATGTCACCTTCAAGTACTTCGTTAAGACGGTAAATTGTAAGGTTGATACGGTGATCCGAAACACGGCCTTGTGGGTAGTTGTACGTACGAATACGGTCACTACGGTCACCCGAACCTAGTAGGTTACGACGTGTATCAGAAACCGCTGCCGCGCGGCGCTCTTCTTCTGCTTGAACAATACGAGCAGCAAGAACAGCCATCGCTTTCGCTTTGTTTTTATGCTGAGAACGCTCGTCCTGACACTCTACTACTGTACCCGTTGGTAAGTGAGTAATACGGATTGCTGAATCCGTGGTGTTAACGTGCTGACCACCCGCGCCTGATGCACGGAAAGTATCAATTTTAAGGTCGCCCGCTTTGATTTCTGGAAGATCCGCTTCTGGGATCTCAGGCATAACCGCAACCGTACATGCTGACGTGTGAACACGGCCTTGAGATTCGGTTTCAGGTACACGTTGTACACGGTGACCGCCTGACTCAAACTTCATGGTGCCGTAAACAGCGTCGCCACTAACCTTAGCGATCATCTCTTTGTAGCCGCCTTGCTCAGAAGCATTGCTGCTCATGATTTCAACACGCCAACCTTTCTTCTCAGCAAACTTAGAGTACATACGGAACAGGTTGCCCGCGAAGATACCTGCTTCATCACCACCCGCACCTGCGCGGATTTCTAGGAAACAGTTACGCTCATCGTTTGGATCTTTTGGAATAAGAAGAATCTGTAGCTCATCAGTCAGACGCTCAATTGCTGCTTTCGCATCTTTGATTTCATCTTGAGCCATTTCACGCATTTCTGCGTCGTCTTCGTTTGCCATCTCTTCAGCAGCTTCTAGATCTTCTTTCGCTTGCTGGTATGACTGGAAGCAAGCTGTCACTTCTTCAAGTTGAGAGTATTCTTTCGAAAGTGCACGGAATTTGTCTTGATTCCCGATTACATCTGGATCACCAAGTAGATGTTGAACTTCTTCATAGCGTTCAACAAGTGTTTCAAGCTTTACTAGAATCGAGGCTTTCATAATGTCTTATCTTGTTGGAGGTCTAATATTATTGAGGGTTTTCTAAGCCCAAACTCTGTCTAATGACCATTAATTTTGCAGGTTCTCCTTGCTCAGCTGCACTTTGAAGTGCGCGCGTTGGAGCATGGATCAATTTGTTTGTGAGCTTATTGCTGAGCTCGAGTAAAACTTTTTCAGGGTCACCGCCAGCGGCAAGCGATTGTAAACTTTTACTTAATAATTCTTCGCGGATTTCGTTAGCCGATTTACGGTAATCTCGAATACTGTCTACCGCTTGTAAAGAGCGCATCCAACTCATGAACGCGGCACTTTCTTCACTGACGATCGCTTCAGCTTGAATCGCTTCAACTTTACGTTGTTCGATATTGCCATCAACAATCGACTGCAAATCATCAACCGAATAAAGGTAGGCATCATTTAGATCACCAACCTGCGATTCCACATCACGTGGAACGGCAATATCAACCAATAACATCGGCTGATGCTTTCTTGTTTTTAGAGCAGTCTCAACCATACCCTTACCGATAATAGGCAATGGACTTGCGGTTGAGCTAATTACGATGTCCGCTCGATGAAGATGATCAGGGATCTCATTCAAGCTGATCACTTCAGCACCAAATTCTTCTGCTAGCCCTAGAGCACGTTCTCGAGTTCGGTTCGCCACAATCATTTTTGTACAGCCATTCGCCGAAAGGTGCTTAGCCACCAGCTCAATGGTTTCACCCGCACCAACCAGTAACACGGTTGAATCTGCGATGGATTCAAAAATATGCTTGGCTAAGGTACAGGCTGCGTAAGCTACAGAAACCGCGCTTCCGCCGATTTCAGTTTCAGTTCGAACACGCTTCGCAACAGAAAATGATTTCTGGAATAGTTTTTCCATTGAAGCATCAACGGATTTGTTCTCTCGCGAGTCCGTATACGCTTGCTTCACCTGACCTAAGATCTGCGGTTCACCCAAGACTAAAGAGTCCAAACCACAAGCAACGCGCATTAAGTGTTTAATCGCCGCCTGCTCTTCATGGATATAAAGGCTTGGCTTTAGCTCTTCTGGGCTAACTTGATGGAAAACCGACAACCAATCGATGAGTTTGTTTTTAGCCACGCCTTTAACGTCGCAATACACTTCAGTTCGATTACAGGTAGAAAGTATGACACTTCCATTCACGTGTGCATTTGCGTTAAGTTGCTTGAGTGCCTCAGATAATTTATCTGGACCAAAAGCGACTTTTTCTCGCAATTCAACCGACGCTGTATTGTGATTGATACCTACGGCAAGCAAAGACATGTATCAGAAGTTCTCGATCAGGGAATGGAAACAAGGGGCGAATTTTACTTGATGCATGGCTCTATTTAAAGAGCAAGCGGGATTTGTTTTCCTGAGTTCGTGAATTCAATGCTATAGTTGAAGCGTTTTTTAGATAAATTTGAACAAGTTGTGAGCAAATATGAGCAAACTTCGTAGAATCACGTCTCTTATTTTTATGACCATAATTATGGTGGGTTGCTCGTCTATACCTGAACAACCGACCAGTGTTGAGTGGCAAAGTCACCAAAACCGACTTCTACAGATAGAAAACTACCAAGCCTCGGGCAAGCTCGCCTACATTTCTCCAGAGCAGCGCCAAAGCCTAAACTTCATTTGGAAGCATTCACCAAATCACAGTCAATTAAGGCTCACGACATTCCTCGGTCAAACCGCATTGAACCTGACTATAGATCCGTCGGGGGCCAAAGTGGTGACCTATGACGACCAAGTATTTACTCACGCAAGTGCCTCTGTATTGGTTGAGCAACTGACAGGTTTGCAGATACCTATTGATCACCTGCCTCAATGGTTCCTTGGCATTCCAGACCAAGCCGATAGCTACCAATTGAACACGACCAACACGCTTGAATCTCTCACCAAACAAGTCAGCAACCAATTATGGACACTGAGTTTTGCTAACTATCGCAATACAGAGATGCCGAATAAGCAACTATCGGGTGAAGACAACACTAAGGTAGAGATAATCCCACTCCCTACTCGATTGTCATTCAAGCAAGACAATAACAAAATCAACATTGTAGTTTCGAAGTGGACACTGAAAAGATGATAACAACGCCAACCCATTGGCCTTCTCCGGCTAAACTGAATTTATTTCTCTATATCACTGGTCGACGTGACAACGGCTATCACGAGCTTCAAACTTTGTTTCAGTTTGTTGATTTTGGCGATGAACTAACGGTTGCCGTTAATGAAGAAACGAACTCAATCACAATCACACCGGAAATACCAGGCGTTGCAACAGAAGACAACCTGATTTGGAAAGCCGCGACCGCTCTTCAACAATATACATCGACTTCTTTCGGTGCCGATATTGAGCTTAAGAAAGTACTTCCGATGGGAGGTGGCATTGGTGGAGGCTCTTCAAATGCCGCAACCGTGTTGGTCGCACTTAACTATCTATGGCAACTCAACCTGTCTGATGATCAGCTCGCAGAGATCGGATTGAAACTTGGCGCTGACGTTCCTGTATTCGTTCGAGGCCATGCAGCCTTTGCGGAAGGGGTTGGAGAACAGCTTCAGCCCGCTAATCCGGATGAAAAATGGTATCTTGTTGTTAAGCCTCAAGTGAGCATAGCAACTGTAGACATATTCACACATTCAGAATTAACTCGAAATACGCCGAAGCGAGCGCTATCAACGCTTCTAGAGCAAGAATACGTAAACGATTGCGAAAAAATTGTGCGAATGCTGTACCCAGAGGTTGATAAGCAACTTTCATGGCTGCTACAATACGCGCCGTCGAGATTGACTGGCACTGGTTCGTGCGTTTTTGCTGAATTTAGCAGCAAAAAAGAAGCCGAATGGGTGTTGGAACAACTGCCTGACACAGTTTCCGCTTTTGTAGCGAAAGGACGAAACATTTCTCCTTTAAAAGAAACTTTGGCTGAATACCACTCAGCCCACCCACAATCTATTTAAAACTGGACGCAACCCGAGGTTTCCACCGTGCCTGATATGAAGCTATTTGCTGGTAACGCAACACCTGAACTAGCCCAACGTATTGCTGATCGTCTATACATCTCTCTTGGCGATGCTACTGTAGACCGTTTTTCTGATGGCGAAGTCGCTGTTCAAATCAATGAAAACGTTCGTGGTAGCGATGTATTCCTGATTCAATCAACTTGTGCACCAACCAATGACAACCTAATGGAATTGGTGGTAATGATTGACGCAATGCGCCGTGCTTCAGCTGGCCGTATTACTGCTGTAATCCCTTACTTCGGTTATGCCCGTCAAGATCGTCGTGTACGTTCTGCTCGTGTGCCAATTACTGCAAAAGTTGTTGCAGATTTCCTTTCTAACGTTGGCGTTGACCGCGTTCTTACTATCGACCTACACGCAGAGCAAATCCAAGGCTTCTTCGATGTACCTGTTGATAACATCTTCGGCACTCCAGTTCTTCTAGAAGACATGGCGAACCGTGGCTTAGAAAACCCAGTTGTGGTTTCTCCAGACCTTGGTGGTGTTGTACGTGCTCGTGCTACTGCTAAAGCGCTAGGTGATGTTGACATCGCTATCGTTGATAAGCGTCGTCCACGTGCTAACGTTTCTGAAGTAATGAACCTAATCGGTGATGTTGAAGGCCGTGACTGTGTGATCGTTGATGACATGATCGATACGGGTGGCACACTATGTAAAGCAGCTGAAGCGCTAAAAGAGCGCGGTGCTAAGCGTGTATTCGCTTACGCAACTCACGCTGTTTTCTCTGGTACTGCTGCGAACAACATCAAGAACTCTGTTCTAGACCAAGTTATCGTAACGGATTCTATCTCTCTATCTCCAGAGATGGCTGCGACGGGTAAAGTGACAACACTGAGCCTTTCTCGCATGCTTGCTGAAGCGATTCGTCGTATCAGCAACGAAGAATCAATCTCAGCGATGTTCAACTAATCAAAGCCCAATAGCTTTTTTTACAAAAGCTTGGTTTTAGAAACACGCGAGAGAAAGATATTAAGCACTTCAGTCAATGAAGTGCTTTTTTTATGTCTGAGTAATATTGCACTGCTAGTTATCACAAACAGGAATAATCGCGCAGCTATCAGCTAGCTCGCACCTTTTTCATAAACTGTGATATCATACGGCGCTTTTTGAAATCCCAAGAGAGATCCATACCTTGAGCCAACAAATAAAACTTCTCGTTGGACTGGCTAATCCAGGTCCAGAATACGCCAAAACTCGCCACAACGCGGGCGCTTGGGTAGTTGAAGAATTAGCGCGTGTACATAACGTGACACTAAAGAACGAACCAAAGTTCTTTGGCCTAACGGGTCGTATCATGGTTCACGGTGAAGATCTTCGTTTGCTGATCCCAACGACTTTTATGAACTTGTCAGGCAAAGCAGTTGCAGCCTTAGCAAAGTTCTACCAAATTAAACCAGAAGAGATCATGGTCGCTCACGATGAGTTAGATCTGCCTCCTGGTATTGGAAAGTTTAAAAAAGGTGGTGGTCATGGCGGACATAATGGTCTGAAAGACATCATCAGCAAGCAGGGTAACAATAAAGAATTCTATCGTCTTAGATTAGGCATCGGCCATCCAGGACACAAAGATAAAGTTGCAGGTTATGTATTAGGCAAAGCTCCTCAAAAAGAGCAAGAGTGTATCGAGGCCGTCGTTGACGAATCGGTTCGCAGCCTAGACATCTTATTAAAAGATGGCCTACCAAAAGCACAAAATCGCTTACATACGTTCAAAGCAGAATAAGGTTTATATCATGGGTTTTAAATGTGGCATCGTTGGTCTACCAAACGTTGGTAAGTCAACTCTGTTTAACGCACTGACTAAAGCAGGCATCGAAGCAGCAAACTTTCCATTTTGTACGATCGAACCAAACACAGGTATCGTTCCGGTTCCAGATCTACGCTTAGATGCATTAGCAAAAATTGTTAATCCACAGAAGATCCTTCCAACGACAATGGAATTCGTAGATATCGCGGGCCTAGTTGCTGGCGCATCTAAAGGTGAAGGTCTTGGTAACAAATTCCTAGCTAACATCCGTGAAACTGACGCTATCGGTCACGTTGTACGCTGCTTTGAAAATGAAAACATTGTTCACGTTGCTGGCAAAGTATCTCCAATTGAAGATATCGAAGTGATCAACCTAGAACTTGCACTGGCTGACTTAGACAGCTGTGAGCGTGCAATTCAACGTAACGCGAAGAAAGCGAAAGGCGGCGACAAAGACGCTAAATTCGAAATCACTGTACTAGAAAAGCTACTTCCAGTTCTAACTGAAGGTGGTATGGCACGTACTGTTGAACTTGGCAAAGAAGAAGCGGCAGCAATCGGCTACCTAAACTTCCTAACGCTTAAGCCAACAATGTACATCGCAAACGTTGCAGAAGATGGTTTTGAAAATAACCCATACCTAGACGCTGTTCGTGAATACGCAGAAAACGAAAACAACGTTGTTGTTGCTGTTTGTGCAGCAATCGAATCAGAGCTTTCTGAGCTTGATGACGAAGATCGCGAAGAGTTCCTTGCGGATATGGGTATCGAAGAACCAGGTCTTAACCGAGTGATCCGCTCTGGTTACGAACTACTGACTCTTCAGACTTACTTCACAGCTGGTGTTAAAGAAGTTCGTGCTTGGACAATCCCTGTAGGTGCAACTGCGCCACAAGCAGCGGGTAAGATCCACACAGACTTCGAGAAAGGTTTCATCCGTGCTGAAGTTGTTGGATTCGATCACTTCATCGAATTTAACGGTGAGAGCGGTGCGAAAGACGCAGGTAAATGGCGCCTTGAAGGTAAAGAATACATCGTTAAAGATGGTGACGTTGTTCACTTCCGCTTCAATGTATAATTCTGATTAAACATCTAGAAAAAAGGCCAGTGAATTCACTGGCCTTTTTGTTTTTCCCCTTTCTAAATTGTCCCTCACCAGAAACTTAACTTCCTATATATATCGCCTTTTAGACCTGTTTTTTGTCGACAAATACGCCTCTTTGTCTAAAAAGAAACCGAACAGATGTTTATTCGCGATTTATTCAAAAAAAAAGTTGACGGGTTTCACTCAACTCCGCATAATGCGCCCCGTTCACAGCGAAGCGGCAACGTTTCGAAATGAGCAACAATATGGAAATGGCTACTTAGCTCAGTTGGTTAGAGCACATCACTCATAATGATGGGGTCGCAGGTTCAAATCCCGCAGTAGCCACCATTTCCTAAGCACTCTATTTGATATTAAAGTTTGTCTTTAGTAACAAAGAGTTTTTAGGAAATAACGCGGTCGTGGCGGAATTGGTAGACGCACCAGATTTAGGTTCTGGCGCCGAGAGGTGTGAGAGTTCAAGTCTCTCCGACCGCACCATATTGAGATATCTTAATTGATATCATTGTTGGGCTATCGCCAAGCGGTAAGGCACCGGCTTTTGATGCCGGCATTCCCTGGTTCGAATCCAGGTAGCCCAGCCACAATTTAAAGTGTAATTATCTTTAAAAAGATAATGGCATTGAAAGCAAGATTATATTATATTGTCTCGCTCTCAGATGGCTACTTAGCTCAGTTGGTTAGAGCACATCACTCATAATGATGGGGTCGCAGGTTCAAATCCCGCAGTAGCCACCATTCTTTCTTCGAGAAAGAAAAGACAACTTTGTATTGAATCACCAATATTCAGTATGACTATAAAGATTTGCTGCGGTCGTGGCGGAATTGGTAGACGCACCAGATTTAGGTTCTGGCGCCGAGAGGTGTGAGAGT
>NZ_VTXG01000042.1:0-29417 GCF_013114515.1 Vibrio sp. AIC-3
TTAGAAACTGGCGACAAGCTCTAAACCGCTTTATGATTATGTTCGAAGACAGACTCACTGAATACATGTAACCCCGACAGTTACACAGAATTATTTACAGGGTCAAGTAATCCACTCGTTTCTGTTTATTTACAAGGTTCGTCAGCCCTGAAATGAGTGACTTTTGTTATCGTAATATCAATCCATAACAGACCGTAAACAAAGTGATGCTGTTCACGCTTTCTTGACTCCCAATTCTGAACTAAGAATTTTTCCTAGTTATTCTAAGACCCTCTCTCATGCGGTCGATTTTTAGACTCCCTATTATTTCACGGTCAACTAACAAACAATGTATGGCCGCAATTATGCCGTGCAGACCTCACAAAAAATAAGAGAGTTCACAATGTTAAAGTTCCTAGATCAGGTTCGAAAACCGACGCTGGATCTTCCGGTCGAAACTAGAAGAAAAATGTGGTTTAAACCATTCCTACAATCTTACCTCGTCGTGTTCATTGGTTATCTAACCATGTATTTGATCCGTAAGAACTTCAATGTCGCGCAAAACGACATGATTTCTACTTATGGATTATCGATGACGGATCTAGGTCTTATCGGTCTGGGTTTCTCTATCACTTACGGTATCGGTAAAACCGTCGTTTCCTATTATGCCGATGGTAAAAACACCAAGCAGTTCCTGCCATTCATGCTTGTCCTTTCTGGTATCGCTATGTTGGGCTTCAGCTTCAGTATGGGCGGTGGCAGTGCTAGCTTATTCTTGATGGTTGCCTTCTATGCGTTGAGTGGTTTCTTCCAAAGTACCGGCGGTCCTTCAAGCTACTCGACCATCACTAAATGGACGCCTCGTAACAAGCGTGGTTCTTATTTAGGCCTTTGGAATATGTCGCACAACGTGGGTGGCGCAGGTGCCGCTGGTGTTGCTCTGTTCGGTGCTAACTACCTTTTTGATGGCAACGTGATCGGTATGTTCGTGTTCCCATCAATCATTGCGATTGTGGTTGGCTTTATTGGTATGCGCTTTGGTAATGACTCTCCAGAAGCCTATGGTCTAGGTACGGTTGAAGAGTTGTTTGATGAAGAAGTCAGCGAAGAAGATACGGCTGCTGAAGAAAATCAAATGACTAAGAAAGAGATCTTTGTTGAATACATCCTGAAAAACAAAGTGATCTGGTTGCTCTGCTTCGCGAATATCTTCTTATACATTGTTCGTATCGGTATCGATCAATGGTCTACCGTTTATGCGTATCAAGAGCTAGGTCTATCAAAAGAAACCGCGATTTCAGGCTTCACTCTGTTTGAGGTTGGTGCACTGGTCGGTACGTTAATGTGGGGTTATCTGTCAGACCTTGCGAACGGACGCCGTGCTTTGGTTGCTTGTGTATCGCTTGGCCTGATTATCGTTTCGCTAGAGTTCTACCAGCATGCAACCAGTGAGTTCATGTACCTAGCATCACTGTTTGTGCTTGGTTTCCTAGTATTTGGTCCTCAGTTGCTGATTGGTGTTGCTGCAGTAGGTTTCGTGCCTAAGAAAGCAATCAGCGTTGCGGATGGCGTGAAAGGTACATTTGCTTACTTAATTGGTGACAGCTTTGCCAAACTTGGCCTAGGTATGATTGCAGACGGCACACCTATTTTTGGCTTAACGGGTTGGAAAGGCACGTTCGCAGCGCTTGATACGTCAGCTGCCATTTGTATCGTGTTACTGCTATTCGTTGCGGTTGCGGAAGAGAAGAAGATTCGCCACGCTAAGAAAATACATTTATCGTCTCAAAACGCGTAGCGAGTCTCACGTGCTTTATTGGTTTAAAGCACGTGAGATCATACCAATCGTTAGTTCGATTCAGTATCATCTCTATTAATAAACTTAATTTTAGATAGCTCCTGTTGGGGCTATTTTTCTTTCTTACTCTTAATTTTGGTTAATATCATGATTAATGTTGCGCTTGTTGATGACCACGTCATTGTTCGATCTGGCTTTGCTCAATTACTCAGTCTTGAAGCTGATATTACGGTCGTGGGGGAATTCAACTCTGCGGCAGAAGCGCGCCTAGGATTGCCAAGTTGTCACCCTGATGTCGTGATCTTAGATATCTCAATGCAAGACGAAAGTGGCCTGTGCTTATTGGAAGAGATTCCATCAGGCATTGCCAGTATCATGCTGAGCGTACATGACTCTCCGGCGATGGTTGAGAAGTCATTAGAGTTAGGAGCCAAAGGTTATCTCAGCAAGCGCTGTAGCCCTGATGAGTTAATCCAAGCCGTACACACGAGCGCAAATGGTGGCTGTTATCTCACGCCCGATATCGCCATAAAGCTTGCGACGCCCGTGAAGAATAAAGCCTCTTTAAATCAGCTCACCCGCAGAGAAAGCGAAGTGTGTCAGTTATTGGCGACAGGGCTCGATGTAAAATCTATTGCCGTAGAGCTAGGAGTTAGCCATAAAACGGTGCATGTACATCGAGCCAATGCGATGGACAAACTCAATGTTAAGAACAACGTCGAGTTAGCTAAATTGTTCACACAAGACCAGTACTAATGCGTTCCTATCTAGCCACCTCCCTGTGTGGGGTTTTTATGGCTGGCTGTGCATGGTTCTGTTTATGGGTTATTGCCTTCTATTTCATTAATGACCCTGAGTTAGCCATTCTGCTTTTCCCGTTTTCACTTCGATTGGGAATGACGCTGCACACTCGCACTCACTATTGGCCCGCTATCTATATTGCAGAGTGGGGGCTTGCGATTGCTTTAGCTCTGCTACTTGATGAACCTCAATGGCTGACGATACTCATCGCCAGTGGGTTGAGTATTCCTGCCACTCTAATTGCCAAGCGTTATTATTCTGGTGACCAAAATCGTCACTTGTTAGTGATGGCGAGCTTAATCATGGTCACAGCATTTATTAATGTTGCCGTGGTGGGCTCTCATGTACCAGCCGTTTACATGGTGTGGTTAGCGAGTATCACGGGTGGACTGATGCTGGTGCCGATGTGTTATCTGGTCTGGAACTATCTATTCCAAAATAAGTGGGCGCCACTGAGCTCTTATTTAATCAACAATGTTGTTGAGTTCAAAATCCGTCATATTGCTTTATATAGCGTGTTGTTGGTCGCCAGTATTTTGATACAAACCAGTTTGCCTGATGAGCTAAGGCGCTTTGCCCCGTTCTGTATGGCGATCCCTATTATCTTGCTCGCCGTTCGTTACGGATGGCAAGGCGCTCTGCTTGCAACAATGCTAAATAGTGTCGCGCTGATTGCTGCTCATAGTGGAACGTCCAAACTCGAAATTACCGATTTGCTCTTGTCTCTATCTGCTCAAACCATCACTGGTATATTGCTTGGTTTAGCGGTTCAAAAGCAGAAAGATCTCAACTCGAAATTGCGAAGTGAACTTTCCAGGAATCAAAATCTTTCACGCCAGCTAGTGACGGCAGAAGAGTCGGTTCGTCGTGATATAGCTCGTGAGCTGCATGATGAAATAGGCCAAAACATTACGGCAATCCGTACACAGGCAAGCATTATTAAACGCGTCGATGCCGCTAAGATGAGTGTTCGCTGTGCAGGTACGATTGAGTCATTGTCTTTGAATGTTTATGACACCACCAAACGTCTACTTACAAAACTAAGACCTAAAATGTTGGACGATCTTGATCTAAAAGATTCCGTGGAACAGCTTATTCGGGAGATGGAGTTTTCGGACCATGGCGTTGATATCCAGTTAAATTGGCAAGGTGATTATTCATGTTTGAGTGACACGCTCAAGGTCACTCTCTTCCGACTCTGTCAAGAGTCATTAAATAACGCCCATAAATATGCTCAAGCGAGCGAGATTAAAATTGAACTGATTTTAGATGATCAGGCTTATCTTCAGATATCAGATAATGGCGTTGGTTTTACAGCGCAAGATCTTCTCAAAGGAATGGGGGTTCGCGGTATGCAAGAGCGTGTTCAGGCGCTCGGCGGCAAGATGACCATTAACGCTAATGGCTCATCTTCGGGTACCAATATCAGCGTTACATTACCTAAAGTGTGAGAACGAATATGTTTGGATTTCTGCGCTCAGCTACGTCAGAGAGTGATGCTCTAACTGATGATGAGGTCAATCAGAGTTATCGCTATTGGCGCCTTCACATCATGATAGGAATGTATGTCGGCTATGCGGGTTTTTACTTCACTCGTAAAACCTTTAATTACGCCGCGCCTGCAATGATCACCGATCTAGGTTTGGACAAAGGCGATATCGGCTTAATTGGCACGCTCTTTTATCTTTCTTATGGCTTATCGAAATTTATCTCAGGCACGATATCGGATCGGTCGAACCCTCGTTACTTCATGGGGCTTGGCTTAATCGCGACAGGCTTGATCAATATAGCGTTTGGCTTTTCTAGTTCTTTGGCGGCTTTTATCTTGCTTTGGGTGCTCAATGCATGGTTCCAAGGTTGGGGCTGGCCATCGTGTTCCAAGTTATTGACGACTTGGTATTCTCGCTCCGAAAGAGGATTCCGTTGGGCAATCTGGAATACAGCCCATAACGTTGGTGGGGCGCTAATTCCTATTCTCGTGGGTTATCTAACGCTGCAATTCAGTTGGCGAGCTGGGTTTATCTGGCCGGGTGTGATAGGTGTATTTATCGGTCTTATCGTTTGCTGGCGCTTACGTGATAAGCCGACCACCATGGGACTTCCGACGGTAGGGAAGTGGCGCAATGATCATCTAGAGTTGGCGCAAGAGAACCATGGGCAAGGGTTAAGCTATCGAGAGATCTTGAAAACTTACGTGTTCAGTAACAAGTACATTTGGTTGCTCGCCTTTAGCTATGTGCTGGTTTACATCGTCAGAACGGCCGTCAACGATTGGGGTAATTTATATCTCACCGAAGAACATCATTACAGTTTGATCAACGCAAATGCTGCTTTGTCTCTGTTTGAGATTGGCGGCTTCGTTGGTTCACTTGTTGCTGGATGGGGATCGGATAGACTGTTTGGTGGCAACCGTGGCCCGATGAACATCCTGTTTGCGATTGGTATCTTCCTCTCGGTATCGGCTTTATGGCTTATGCCTTTAACCAACTTTGTGTTTCAAGCGGCTGGGCTGTTTTGTGTCGGTTTTTTTGTTTTTGGCCCTCAAATGCTTATTGGCATGGCGGCGGCGGAATGTTCACATAAAGACTCTGCCGGGGCGGCGACAGGTTTTGTTGGCTTGTTTGCTTATATGGGAGCAGCACTTTCTGGTTACCCATTAGCGCTCGTTCTAGAAGCTTACGGCTGGAGTGGGTTCTTCATTACCATCTCTACTTGTGCGGCTGTTATTGGCTTGCTGTTACTGCCTTTCCTACAAGCTCAATCACCTCAGAAAAGTTCAGAAGCTCGCTCTGGTTTTTAAGGAACGATAACAAGATAGTCAATAGTGTTTGTATTCAGATGCTTGTATCGCTGCTGTAATCAGTGCGATACAAGCCGCTATCTTATTCTCAGCGCTTTCTACTCGTGATATTCAAATGTGACTATTTTCACGCTTTTCATCGGTCTCACCTGTTTCTAAGAATTTTTCCTATTGCGTCTAAGACCTCATCTCATGTGGGTTCTAGCCGAGCTCTGTAGTCTTTCTAATTATTTACGTTATTAGAAATCAGCTCTCTGAATTGTGTTCAAAGGGCTCACTACGGAAAACGCCATGTCACTCAGCCACCTCTCAGAACACTCATTTTTCCCAATGGAAAACACCATCCAAAATTATGCATGGGGGAGCATTTCTTCGATACGTGAACTGTTTGGCTTTCAGAATGAGTCACAAGAGCCGCAAGCGGAAGTTTGGATGGGAGCGCATCCAAAAGGTTGCTCAATGGTTAAGCTTGACCAGCACTTGGTGCCTCTCTCTGAGCTGATTAACAAGAATAAACCGGCCTATCTATCAAGCGATATTGCGCAGGAGTTTGGTGAGCTGCCGTTCTTGTTTAAGATCTTGGCAGCAGAAAAAGCGTTGTCTGTTCAGGTTCACCCAAACAAGCGCCAAGCAGAGGTTGGCTTTGCAAGAGAGGAGCAAGCAGGAATCCCTCTGACTGCAGGACATCGTAATTACAAAGACTCTAACCACAAACCTGAATTGGTTTACGCGATCACTGAATATCAAGCAATGAATGGCTTTCGAGAATTCGATGAAATATTAGGGTTGTTCAGAAAGTTGAATTCGAGCGAGCTGGCTGGTTTAGTTGAAGAGTTTGGCAACCACCTTGATTCTCTAGGTTTAGAGGCGTTTTTCCGTGATTTATTAACTCTGGACGACCAACGTAAACACCGAGCATTAGAGCAACTTCTGGCTTACGCAGCCGCTCACCAAGGTCAATCTGAGTTTGCTTTGGTTACTGAGCTTAGCCACCAGTACCCGAATGATATCGGTTTGTTTTGCGTTCTGCTGCTTAACTTGATCACATTAAAGCCGGGTGAAGCAATGTATTTGAATGCAAACACTCCGCACGCATACATCAAGGGGACTGGGCTAGAGATTATGGCAAACTCAGACAACGTGTTACGTGCTGGTTTAACGCCGAAACACATTGATGTCGCCGAGTTGGTTGCCTGTACAGAATTCAAACCGATCCCGTTCGATAGCTTGCTGTTGTCACCCTCAAAACTGGGTCAATGCGATAGCTATGACATTCCTGTCAGTGATTTCAACTTCAATATCTTTCATAGCCCTCAGCAAGAAGAAGTGATCACAAGCGGCGCTGAGATTTTAATGGCAATAGATGATGATTTAACGCTAATGAGCCAGAAAGGTGAACACCTAACACTCACCAAAGGGCAATCGGTATTTATCCCAGCTTATATTGGTCATTATGTACTGAGCAGTAATGGGCGAGTGGCTAGGGCGTTTAATTAGAGATGGTGTTTGTGGTATAGATTGAGCTCCATCCCCACAAAATCATCATCTCCTTCATCAACAACGTGATAGCCAAGCGATTGATAAAAGTTAATAGCACGAGCATTACTTTTAAAACTCGATAGAGTGACTTGACTAAGTTGCTCTGCCATAGCTTTTTTATGTATGAGAGTCATGACTTGCTTGCCAAGCGAACGACCTTGGTACTGGGGAAAATGATCAGCAAATGAATATGGTATGCGTTGTCATAAGGTTTAAAGCAGGCGAGCCCCACTCTTTTATTTTCGCGATATACCCAATGAAACCAAGATGGATGGTATTCGTTTAAAAGTCGTTGACGTTGAAAGTCGTCATCCCAGCCGAAAACGCTATCTAAGTATATGAAGATACCTTGTTTAACACACGCAAACAGTTCATCGAATTCAGAATTTGAAGCGAGTTGGAGTTGTATGTTCTCTTCTTTCATTGCCACTTTTACCGCTTCCTTATCAAACGCCTTTGAATAAGCAAACAGTAACATAATTGAAGAAGCCGAATTAGCTTAGATTTGCGAAGTGATGAAACCAAAAAGCCATGCGTGATGCATGGCTAAGAATAAAGTCTTGGATTGATTTTTCTATACGATCTTAAGCGCGTGATGGCGCGTGAGCTGTTTGTGTAGCGAGTCTTTGAGCTCCATGCGTTCTACTTTGAGGTTGTGCATGCTGTCGTCATCGATAGGGCTGCCAGAGATTTCTAGCTGACGGATGTCGTAGTCGAGTTGGTGGTATTTCTGCATGTCTGCTTTGAATTTTTCGTCGTCGTGGTTGAGCTGAACAATGTCTAATTTAAGATCTGGGAAATCTAAGATAAAGGCATGGTTTTCATTGAGCATTGGCACTTCCTCTCTAGTCGAATTATTAACAGTATAGAAGTAATTTTTCGAAAGAAATGTGGTTCAAAACACAAAGCCGTAAAGCGATCAAAAAAGGGCGTAAACTCGTAGGATTATCCTCGAACTTGCGCCCTTTTGTATGTATATAGCTAACTATTTATAGTTATATGTTTAGAACTATAAGAGTTTAAAGCAGAAAGTTTACTTTGCTTTCTTACCAGAGCGTTGCTGCTCTTTGTGTGCAAGCTTCTCTTTTTTGCGTTGCTCGATAAGGTGAGCAGCTTCGCCGCCTACGTGGGTTTCGCCACGAGCATTCGACAGTTGAACTTGCTTTTCACGTTCACGGAAACGGGCTTTCTGCTCGTCGCTGTGCTTATCAATACACTTAGGGCAGCTTACGCCTTTCTCGAAGTGTTTAGAGGCTTTGTCTTCGTCAGTGATTGGCAGGCGACACGCGTTACACACATCGTAACCGCTCTTTTCTAGCTGGTGGTTTACTGCAACTCGACCATCAAATACGTAGCAGTCGCCTTCCCACATACTCTCTTCTTCAGGTACCTCTTCTAGGTACTTAAGAATGCCGCCTTCAAGGTGATAAACCTCATCAAAGCCTTGTTCTTTCATGTAGGCTGTTGATTTTTCGCAACGAATACCGCCAGTACAGAACATCGCAACTTTCTTGTGCTTCTTAGGATCAAGGTTGTCTTCAACGTATTGAGGGAATTCACGGAAGGTTTCTGTGTTTGGGTTTACAGCATTTTTGAAGGTGCCGATGTCCACTTCGTAGTCGTTACGAGTATCAACCAGAATCACATCAGGATCAGAGATCAATGCGTTCCATTCGTTTGGTTTCACGTAAGTGCCGACAACGTGGCGTGGGTCGATGCCCTCAACGCCCATGGTTACGATCTCTTTCTTAAGCTTAACCTTGGTGCGGTTGAATGGTTGTTCTTCGTTGAACGACTCTTTGTAAACAACATCAGCCAAGCGAGAATCTTGTTTGAACCATTGAAGAAGGGCGTCGATAGATTCGCGCTTACCTGCAACGGTACCGTTGATGCCTTCACTCGCAAGTAACAAAGTACCGCGGATTTGGTTGGCTTCTAACACGTCGGTTAGTGGCTGGCGAATTTCTTGGTAATCATCAAGTGCTACGAATTTATACAGAGCACATACAACATATTGAGACATGGTTTTTCCTTTCTGCGAGCTGGAACGTAAATCCAGAGCGGTTGCCTTTTATGATACATACTGAGTTTGATTTACTCAGGTTTGCCCATATTGGCTTATTAAAATCCGCCGCAGTATAACCAAGCCAAGGAAGGACAAAAACCAACCAAAAGTAGGGCTATTTAGCATTGTTATTAGTGTGGCTTTTGGACTAAGAAATGCAATGAAACCGTTTTATCTGGTTCGAATAACAACACGTATTCCCAAACCAAAAAGGCCCTGCTGTAAAAATACATCAGGGCCTTGGTATTGAATCTGTCTTACTTAATCAGCGATTACGCTTGGTTAAGTACTTCCGCTAAGCGTTTCACCGCTTCAGTCAGCTCTTCTGGTTTAGCGTTAGTGAAGTTTAAGCGCAGTGCAGCTTTTGCTTCATCAGCCTTTGGATAAAATACTGGGCTTGGTACAACCGCCACACCATTCGATAATAGAGTTTTAGCCAATTCGAAGGTGTCGCACTCTGGGATCTCAACCCAAATGAACATCCCGCCATCGACGGCTTTTAACACGCAATCTGCAGGCAGTTGTTTCTCTAGCTCTGAGAACAGCACTTCATAACGAGACTTGTACAGGGTGCGAATGTTCTCCATGTGTACGCCAAAGTCTTCATGTTTTAGAAGACCAACAAGCAGTGCTTGCATGGGTACACTTGAGTGTAAGTCAGCGCCTTGCTTCACTTTGATCAGTGGTTCAAGGTAGCTGCGTTTACCTGTTACCGCGCCAATACGTAGACCTGGCGATGCAATCTTAGAGAATGAACGAAGAACGATAGAGTTATCAGGGCAGAACGAAGAAACCAACGGCAGCTCTGTGCCTGTGAAACGCAGCTCACGGTATGGCGCATCCTCAATGAATGCCACGTTGTATTTGATACACAGCTCAGCCACTTTTTGACGAGTTTCTGTTGCCCAGCACACACCGGTTGGGTTGTGAAAATCAGGCACCGCGTAGAACATTTTTGGCGCTTGCTGTGCAAAGCATGTTTCCAATTCATCTAGATTCGGCCCAAATTCGGTTTGAGACACGGTCGCAATGTTTGCTTGAACTAGGCCAAACACCTGCATCGCACCTAAGTAGCTTGGCGCTTCCATCACAACCACATCACCTGGATCGACATACGCACGCGCAATCAAATCCAAACCTTGCTGAGAGCCAGTACAAATCATTGCCGTGTGTGATTCTGGCAATTGGTAGCTTTGTGTTAGGTGGTCAAGCAACGGGCCGTAACCGGCAGTAGAGCCGTATTGGAAAACTTCAGGCATGTTCGCTAGGTTTTCTAGCGTTGGCTTCATTAAATCGATTGGGAATGTTTTCTCGTCCGGTAAACCACCGGCCAATGAGATGACATTTGGATCACTTGCGGCTGCGAGGATCTCCCGAATGTATGAAGATTGAATCTGTTGTAATGACTGTGCGATTTCCATGTGTTGTGTCTCGTCGTTTATCGTTTTTATTCTATCGCTTGATATTACACGGCAATTGTAAAAACTAGCGTGTCCGTTTATGCTCTTAAACATGTCCATTTATGCTATTTAAACGATGTCACGTCAACACATATCGCGAATCAATGATGTCCTGTTCCATATTCACCAAGACATCAGTCAGCCTTTGTCTGCCAAAGAGTTATCTGAGATAGCGGCCTATTCAGAACAGCACTTTCATCGCACCTTCAAAAGTGTGGTCGGGGAATCGTTGCATCAATACATCCGACGCACTCGAATGGAGTATGCAGCCAACCAATTGATGTTTGATACCAGCTCGTCAGTGGTCGAGATCGCCCATAAATGTGGCTTTAGCTCGGTGTCTTCGTTTAGTCGAGCATTTAAAGCGACCTTTAATATGTCTCCGGGCGAGTGGCGTAAACACGATTTACAAGTAGCAGAAAAACCCTATTTGAAAGATTCCGAAGTGGCGGCGGGCTATTTGAATGTGGCGCAGCGAGTATTGCCCGAACCCAAGATCGTTGAAGTGCCTGAACGCATGGCGGCCTATGTTCGACATACGGGTTATAACCGCTCTATTCGCAATGCGTGGTTGATATTGAAAGCGTGGGCGAATTCCGAACAGCGTGATTTTTCGAGCCAATTTGGTTTGCATCACTCAAACCCTGCTTGGGTTGAAATGGATCAGTGTCGTTATGTCGCGTGTATCGCGATTGATGAGCCGATTAAGTATCGTAGCGTAGTTAATCAGATGGTGATTCCGGGCGGCTTACACGCTGTGTTTCGACTAAATGGCCGCTATGGAGAACTGCTACCACAGATCAGTATGGTGTTAGAAAAGTGGCTACCCACATCTGGTTTCAAACAGCGCTCGACTCCCGCGTATGTGCATTATCATCAGAATCATTTTCTCAACACCGATGAAGTGTTCGAACTCGATTTCTACCTTCCCGTGAGCTTTTACTGAGCCTTTACTAGGTTAACCATTGAGTTGGCTCAGTAATTGGTTTTGTTGTGTTTTGTCGAGCGTGATTTTACTCATTTGTTGTGGCTAATTTGCTCGCTCAATGACAGAAAGGCCTCTTATGTTGATGGTGCGATAGGAGAGAAGCTTGTTGATAAACGACTCTAAGTAAATGATGACAACGTACGGATTAAACGATAGCATCCCGCTCTAATTGCAAATAGTTCTTAATATCACCCGCTAGAATATATGACCATTACCCACAAAGATTATCTGAAAATTGCCTTCCCTTTCATCATCTCAACGGTGACACAGCCTCTACTAGGTGCTGTGGATACCGCTGTTATCGGCCAACTTGGTATTGCTGAACTGATTGGCGGCGTGGCGATCGGCACCATCATTATGAACACCATGTATTGGTTGTTTGGCTTTTTCCGTGTCAGTACCACGGGGCAAAGTGCGATGGCACTGGGCAAGGGAAATCGCTCTGATTTGGCGGGTAGTTTGATGCGTCCGTTCGTGCTGTCTGGTTTGGTGGGTTTGATCTTTATCTTGATACAACCACTCATCTGGCAAGGCGCAATGTGGGTGATAGAGCCTGAAGCCAATGTAGCCGAGCACGCGCATATCTACTTCAGTATTTTGATTTATGGCGCGCCTTTCGTGTTGCTTAACTACACCATTATTGGTTGGTTAATGGGACAGGCGAAAGCCAAAGACGTTCTTTATACACAAGTGTTTGGTAATGTGTTGAACATTGTCTTGGATGCGGTGTTTGTACTTTATTTCGATTTGGGTGTCGCAGGTGTGGCTTACGCAAGTTTGATTGCACAAGTTACCACCTTTGCGATTGGTGTGACCTTGGTGATGAAGACCAGCAATATCTCGGTCTCTGAGTTCCTGCAAGGCTCGAAGATGACCAAGAAAGACCTATCGACAATCATCTCTTCGAATACTGATCTATTGCTTCGCACCATTTGTATCTTGGTGTTCTTCAACATGATGGCGCGTACTGGCTCTAAACTGGGTACCGATGTTCTAGCGGCTAACGCGATCTTGATGCAGGTGACTTTCATAGTCAGTTACATGTTTGACGGCATTGCCAACGCATCAAGTGTATTTGCGGGTAAAGCGGTGGGACAGAAGAATCCTTCAATGTTGGATCGAGTATTAAGGCTTAACTTCCAATGGACGGCAGGTTTCATTGCTGCGCTGACGCTTTTAACCCTGATATTCAAAGACATGATTGTTTTCTTGTTTACCGATATTCCAGCGCTGGTTACCTTGTATCAAGAGATGGCCCCGTGGCTGATTGTGTTCCCGCTAGTGGCTGGCTTTGGCTTAACGGTTTACGGCATCTTTACCGGAACGGGAACCACGCGTCCGGTTAGAGACTCAAGCATCGTGACTTTGTTGGTATTCTTAGCGGTACAGGCATTCACCATCGATATTTGGGGCAATCATGGTTTGTGGCTTGCGTTTACTCTGTTCTATCTTGGGCGTATTGCGTTCCTGTATCCGTTCATCGCACAAGTTAAGCAGAAGTGTTACCCAGTCAAAGATGCAGTACAGGGTGCCATTAACTAAGCTGTCTAATTGCCATCTTTAATACATTATTAATATTTTATGAAAGCGCTTTACTATTTTTATACGATAAATTTGGTGAGCGCTTTTTTGTATGTAATGACTCACTATAAATGGTCAATAAAATTGTAAGTAAAACGCGATACAGTTCAATGTCCACTTTTCATCGCCTCAGCTAAATGATAATGTTGTTATGTTATAACATCTATCTGTGAGTATCTGCGTGAACGCCCCACTTTTGTCTGTTGACCACCTAACGATCAAAACCTCTTCGAGAACCCTTTTCCAAGATATCCACTTCGATGTTTATCGCGGTGAGCTGTTGGCGATCATGGGACCGTCAGGCATTGGTAAGTCGATGCTTTCACGCGCGATTGCGGGTTTTCTGCCAGAAACGGTCGAGGTTGAAGGTCATATTTCTCTGTCTGGTGAAGCGGTATGTGGTTTGCCTATGCTGCAAAGAACCGCAGCACAACGACCTGCGGTTATCTTCCAAGATGCCCTTCAAGCATTAAATCCTCTGGTTTCAATCGAAGGTCAACTTAGTTTGGCATTGACGGGGACTCGCACTAAGCCCAAATCACAAGACAAAATCAAACTCACCGAATTGCTAGTACAACTTGGTTTCCCTAATCCTGAAACTATCTTGCCGTTATACCCGAGCCAAATTTCGGGCGGGCAACGCCAACGTGTTTGTATTGCGATTGGCTTGCTGAGTAACGCCGATATTATCATCGCCGATGAACCAACCAGTGCGTTAGATCCCGTGACAGAGCAAGAGATACTTAAGCTGATTCGACACAATGTTAAACAGCGTCAAATTGGTGGTTTACTCATCACCCATGACCTGCATAGCGCGTTGGCGTGTGACAAGTTGTTGGTCATCGATGATGGCGGTGTGGTGGCTTATGGTGCTCCGAAACATGCACTTGAATCGAGCTCTCACGCTTTCTGCTGTTCATTGAGAGACTTAATCGAATGAGCTCGACCTTACCACTAAACTCAGAAGCCTCGTCATTAATGCCAGTGACTGATTCAGAAACACAAGCATCGACAGAGATTACGTTCGACAATGTGAGTGTTCACTACTATTCCGTACCAAGTTGGTTGGGTGGAAAGGCGTTTAAAGCGCTACAGAACATTGACCTTAAGGTTGAAGACAAAAGCTTAGCGATTGTTGGGCGTTCTGGTGCGGGGAAATCAACGTTGATTGAACTGCTATTTGGCCTTAAAGCGCCAACCGTTGGTCAAATAAACTTGTTCGGTTATTCGCTCCCAATTCGCGATAGCAAAGCGCAAGCAACGGTGTGTCGCTTGATTCAATTGGTGCCTCAAGAGCCCCACACTAGCCTCAACCCTTACTATACCGTTCGACAGATCTTAGCCGAACCTCTAAGTAACTTAGATGTTTCGGGTAATCATGAAGCCATCATTGAAGAGGCGCTTTCAGACGTTGGATTGCCTGCCAGTTTGCTCTTACTGAAACCTAATCAGCTTTCTACAGGTCAAGCTCAACGTGTGGCTATTGCTCGGGCTCTTGTCGTTAGACCCGCAGTGCTGGTGGCCGATGAACCTACTGCCAGCCTTGACCCAGTGAATCGCCAAAGGTTGTTGGACTTGGTTAATTCATTAAAAAAGAAGCGCGATATGCGCCTTATTTTGGTTACTCACGATTTAGGTGCCGCAAAAGCCCTTTGTGAAGAAATTCTGGTTCTTGACCATGGCGAGATGGTGGAGCATGGACCGACACCTCAAGTGATGAGCACACCTGCTCACCCTGCGACTCAGTTGCTGATCGAATCTCAGCCACTTTCGAAATCTACTTGTTAAACACAACCTTATTTATTGCTAAATACTGCTTATTAACGAAAGACTGCTTATTAACGAAATACTGCTTATTAACACAACACAGCTTACAGAGAAAAATAACTATGCGTTTTAATTCAATCAAACTGGCTTGCGCGCTTGCGTTGGCTCTGCCTTTGACGGGCTGTTTTGACTCTCAACCAGAGTCTAGCGATGCCGCAGTCAAATCTGAAATTCGTGTTGCGATGATGCAGCCACCAAGAACGGGCCTATCGCCACTTTCTGATGACGCGTTCAAACTATCACGTTGGAGCACGGCTGAAACGTTAGTCAACTTGAGCCCAACCTCAGAAGCAGAACCAATGCTAGCGACTGATTGGAAACATCTTGATCCACTGACTTGGCAATTCACGATTCGCCAAGGCGTTAAATTTCACGATGGCTCTACATTAACGGCAGAGTCTGTTGTGAACTCACTACAGAAAGCGCTGGAAGCGGCGCCTAAGCCACGCATCCTAGATGGTGTCGATCTCGAAGTGAAAGCGATGGACAACTACCGCGTAGAGATCAAAACCAGCTTTGATGACCCTCTGTTACCAAGCCGTTTATCAAGCCCTCAGTTAGCGATTCTTGCAGCAAGTGCTTACCAAGAAGATGGCCGTGTTAGCCCAATGGGTGCAGGTACGGGCCCGTTTGAGTTGACTGAAATTAACGGTACAACCAGCGCGAAGCTAAAACGTTTCGATGGCTATTGGGGTCAAAAAGCACAGGTTGAATCTGTGATTGCAGAATACGTTCCTAATGGTTTTGCTCGTGCTGCAGCACTGAGAACCGGCACGGCTGACGTCGTTGAAGCGGTACCCGTTTCACAAATCGCGACCATTGATCCGAACCTACTTTACGAAGTGGCAATGCCTCGTACTAATACGCTTTACCTGAACAACAAGTCAGGCGTATTTAGCGATATTGAACTGCGTAAGGTAGCGGCAGCTGCAGTAGACCGTGAGCAGATCGTGAATACTGTTTATGAAAACCACGCGGATATCGCGCAAGGCCTATTAGGTCCTGCACTTGCTTGGGCTGAACCAATTCGACCTGAAGGTCAGGCAGTTGACAAAACGCTAAAAGCGAACGGCGAAAGCATTGTTATTGGTACCTTTACCGACCGTGCAGAGCTTCCAGAAGTGGCAGCGCTACTGAAGCAACAACTTGAAGCGGCTGGTTTCAAGGTTGAGCTGGATATTCGTGAATATGCTCAGATCGAGAACGATGCGCTATCTGGTAAGTTTGACGCGTTTATCCTTTCTCGTGCAACGGTTCTAGATTCGGGTGACCCAGTGGCTTACATGATGAGTGACTTTGGTTGTAAGGGTTCATTCAATCTTGGTCAATTCTGTTCTCAAGATGTAGACCAAGCACTGACTCACGCTGATCTGCAACCATTAGGTGCACTGCGTCAGCAAGCGATCATCGAAGCCGAGCAAAAAATCCTTAACGATTTCGCGGCTATTCCACTGCTTCACGAACGTGTGATTCAAGGTGAAAGCGAGCGCGTGAGCAATGTGGTTCGTGACCCAAGTGAGCGCCGTTTAGTTGACCAAACTACACAGATCAAACAAGCGAAACAGGCTAACTAAATAAATGCTATCTGCTGAGACTCTGCGTCGAACCTTATTTCTCTTGACGCCTTGGTTATCAAGAATCGCCTCATTGATTGTGGTGGTGATTCTTGTTGGCTTGATGCCTGACATTGCAGGCATCGACCCAAGCCAATCCATTCTGCGTGCGAGGGCGGGGCAACAACATTTGCTTACGCCTGAAGCTCTAGCAGCGGTGCGAGCTGATCTTCAGCTTGACCGTTCGGCAAGCGAGCGCCTGATCGACTGGGTAGGAAGTGCTTTTTCAGGCGACCTAGGTAAGTCATGGATTGATGGCTCTTCGGTTGCATTAGGCATTCAAAAGACAGCGTCGACGTCTCTGTTTCTGATGTCGAGTGCACTGGTGATGACTTTCGTACTGTGTGGTGCAGGCTTGCTTGCTACCTTGCGCAGTTGGAAGAAGGGCAAACTAGGGCAGAGTTACAGCAGTTTAAGCACCGTATTAATATCCTTGCCAGAGTACGTGGTGGCTTCGGTATTAATACTGGTGTTCTCAATCTGGTTAGGTTGGCTACCACCGTATGGTTGGCAAGGCTGGCAAGATATCTGGCTACCGAGTTTAGCGCTCGCACTGCCCGCCAGTGGCCTATTTAGTCGCCTACTCAGAGACAGTTTACAACGCGTTTTAAATGAGCCTTGGGTGATTACTTGGCTTAGTGCCAACGTTCACTCTAACCAAATTATTCGCTTTGCGCTGAAAAGAGCGCTGAGCAGCCTGATCCCACAAATCGCGATGATCGTGATTGGTTTGACTGGTGGCGCGGTCGCGGTTGAGCTTATCTTCTCGATTTCGGGTATCGGGCGCATGATTCTAGGCGCAGCTAAGGCGCAAGATTTACCAATGCTGCAGGGCGGCTTATTGGTATTGCTGCTATTTTCAATTGCCGTGAGCAGCATGAGCTTGTTTGTTCAGCAGTTGATTCTGGGTCACAGTCTGAAAAGCGGTAAGCTGATTAGTAGCCACTCTTCGTTTCGTTTTACCCAGAATCGAGCTAAACGTGTCACTGCTTTTGCGATCTTTTCTTTCCTCATTGCTATCGTTGTATGGGCTGCATTTCGTGACCCATATACCAGTCAATTTGCTCGCTTAGCGGCTCCAAGCTGGCAAGCCCCATTGGGTGCCGATGGCATTGGCCGAGACCTGTTAGCGAGAATCGGTTCAGGTATGGTCGCGACCTTCCAAGCCGGTATCTTGGCGACGTTTTTGAGCTTGGTGACGGGCATCATCATGGGTTTCAACACCCGCTTTAGCCAAGGCCTTATCGAGATCACCAAGGGGATCCCATACATTATCGCAGGCTTGCTTGTTGCAGGTTTAACGGGGATGAATCCGAACAGCGCATTAATCGCGATTGTATTGGTGTCGTGGGCGCCGTTAGCCGCCCACTGCTCAAGCTTGATCGTAGAAGCCAAGGCTCAACCATATACGCACCTCGCGCCATTGTGGGGAACTAGCAAGCTTCGAATCTTCCGTTTCTACTTGCTTCCGTATGTGTTGCCGCCGCTACTAAGACACGCGTTGTTGAGGCTTCCTGTAATCACGCTAAGCTTGACCTCGCTGAGCTTCATCGGATTAGGGGCAAAGCCACCAACACCTGAATGGGGTTTGATGATCGCAGAGAACCTTCCATACATTGAGCGCGCGCCATTAGCAGTCATGGGGCCAATTGTTGGGCTGATCTTGTTGGGTGCAGCCATTAACTTGATGTTTGATGACTAACGTAAAGATCCGGTCGCTGAGGTTTCTAAATTGACGATCCGATTGGGTATTCGATTTAGCATTTATGTTGTAACCTTAGCCCTGCTTTTTAGAGACGCTTTTTGATCGGCTCGAAAGTTAAACAGGCCCTAGTTAAGTGTAAAGGATTCAACATGTATCTCGTTTTGTATTGCCACAATATTGGTATGACCGACTTTTCTTTCTTTGAGACGGAAGATTTCGATAAGGAAGATGGCTATATCGTGCGAGGCAAATGGCCGAACGAGAAAGCGTTCCGTGATTACTTAACCAAAGAGTTTGGTGACATGAACGAGTTCCAAGTGATCGACTTAATCGCCAAAGGCGCAGAAGCAGAACACTACTCGCCAGAAGAGTTGGTGCGCTTAGCTCAGTAGCCGCTAGCTCAGCAATATCTAGCTCGGTAATACGTTTTAAATCGAATAAACAAATGGCAGCCTGATTGGGCTGCCATTTTTCGTTTTAAGCTAGAGCACGTTGCTCGCAGTATGAGTGGATCTACTGCGCCACTTCGTCCACCAAGTACAAGATTGATTGATACGGAATGCCACTGTGGTGTGATAAACCGATCTCACAGGTTCGGCTGTTACTAAAGCCACGAGTGCAGTTGCTCGGCACTTGTTCCTTGAGTGGGTGTACCGCCGCCTCATTCAGCTCTGGTGTAGTGAAGCCTTTGTCACCTGCCCAACCACAACATTGAATATGCTCTGGAACAATCACCTCTTCGGTACACGCTTTAGCAAGGTTTAACATCGCGCCTTCTAAGCCCATTCGACGAGAGCTACACGTGACATGCAGCATCACGGTTTCTTGTAGCGGCTCAAGCGTCAGATGTTCAAGCAAATATTGATTCACAAACCCTGTTGGCTCTAACACCTCTAATGGCTTGGTGAACTGTTCAATACTGCGTTTAGCACATGGGCTGGTATCCATCAATATTGGGTATTCACCCTGACGACTGGCTTGCCATAGCACTTCTTCCAACTGCTGAGCCTTCGACTGTGCTAAGTCGGTCATTCCTTTGCTGTCGTAAGGCATACCACAGCATTGGTCATCTAGCTTCTTCGGAAGAATCACCTCAAATCCCGCTTTGTTGAGCAAAGACATGGTCACTTCAGTTAGAGGACGTTGGTCGCCCGCATCGCTTTGTTGCCCCATGGTTCGACTGGCACAGGAAGGGAGGTAAACCACTTTCTTCGCGTTGTTCGATGTTTCGGCTGTCATTGGTGAAGCCGTGAGGGAGTGATTGTTGGATTGCGGCATCTCTGGCATCCAAATCGGTGTCGCGCCTTTGGTCACTGAGCGTAGGCCATTGGTAAGCTTGCCGACCGTGTTGGCGCCCAGAACCTTACTCGCCACTTGGTTGGTTTTGAGGCCAGCCTTGGTCAGCTTAGTGGTGGTCGAGAAATGATCCGCTGTCCACTTAGCGATTGGTGTGAACTTCTCATACTTGGCAACACGAAGCTTCTTCACTAAGTCACCCGTATTAATACCTACCGGACAGCGCTCAGCACACAGGCCTGTTGCCGCGCAGGTATCAATGCCTTGGTATTCGAAGGTTTTCTCTAGTTCACTGGCTTCTATCTCTTCACCTGCTTCTCGGCGGCGTTGCAGTTCTCGGTACAACACAATACGTTGGCGAGGTGACAAGGTCAGTGTGCGAGACGGGCAAACAGGCTCACAGAATCCACATTCAATACAGCGGTCAACAAGGTCGTCGGCAGCAGGCATTGGTTTTAGGTCGGTGATGTGGGAATTTGGATTGTCGTTGATGATAACGCCGGGGTTAAGCAGCCTTTCTGGGTCAAACAGCGCTTTGATCTGTTGCATCAAGGCATAGCCATCTTTGCCCCATTCCAATTCCACATAAGGTGCCATGTTTCGGCCCGTGCCGTGTTCCGCTTTCAGTGAACCTTGATACTTCACTGCAACTAGCTCGGCAACGTCATCCATGAAACCGCCGTAACGGTCGATCTCTTCTTGGCTGTCGAAGCCTTGGGTAAACACAAAATGAAGGTTGCCTTCGAGTGCATGGCCGAAAATGA
The DNA here is from genome assembly GCF_013114515.1 of Vibrio sp. AIC-3. NCBI lineage: Bacteria > Pseudomonadati > Pseudomonadota > Gammaproteobacteria > Vibrionales > Vibrionaceae > Vibrio > Vibrio sp. AIC-3. The sequence continues at coordinate 20,217 of NZ_VTXG01000042.1, forward strand.
TCGCTTCGCTGTAGTCGTATTTATCGAACAACTCTTGCAGCTCTCGAATACCGTTAGCCAGGTTTTCAACAGGGAAAGCCACGTCTTCGATGATAACGGTTGTGCCAACTTCACGAACGGCCCCAACTGCTGGGAACATGCCTTTTCGAATGCCCCACAGGGTTGCAACAGTCTTTGGATCGGACGTAAAAGGGACCGATTCAACAATCGTGTAATCAGCCAATGCATCCAAAATTGATTTACATTGTAAATCTAAGTCCTGCTGGGAGCTGGCGTGTGATTCCACCAAAATAGCCGCCGCTTCTAAATCTAGGTTTGGCATAAACGCAGGCATACCCGGTTTATCCGCGACAGAACGTAGCGCCCTGCCGTCCATCAACTCAACGGCTGCAACCGGAGTTTTGGATAATGTAGTTACGGCTTTACTTGCTTGCTCGATGTCGGCAAACACCAATAGTGCTGAAGCTTTGTTCGGGTGTTCAATCACCGTGTTGTAAGTGATCTCGGCTATGAAGCCTAGTGTGCCTTCTGAGCCAATCATCAGGTGTTTTATGATCTCAATTGGATCGTGGTAATCGACCAATGCATTGAGCGCGTAGCCGGTGGTGTTTTTAAGACGGTACTTGTGGCGGATTCTGTCTGCCAGTTCTTGATTTGAGCTAGTCTGTCTGTGTAAATCAATAATGCCTTCAAACAACGTTTTGTGTGATTGCTTGAAAGCTTCAACGCTGGCGTTATCTGCCGTATCAAGCAGGGAACCATCACTCAATACGATTTTCATGCTCTCGACGGTGCGATAGGAGTTTTGCGCAGTACCACAACACATACCGCTGGCGTTGTTCGCGGCAATACCGCCAATTTTACAGGTGTTGATAGAGGCTGGGTCTGGGCCGATTTTACGTTGGAAAGGGGCGAGGTATTTGTTGGCATCAGCACCAATCACACCGGGCTGAAGAATGATCTGATTGCCGTTATCGACAATTTCATGACCACGCCAGTCGTCGGTAAGGGTGATGAGCACCGAGTCTGAAACCGCTTGTCCTGACAGGCTGGTGCCTGCGGCGCGGAAGGTAAAGTGAATGCCGAGTTCGCGACAGCTTTGAATGGTGAATATCACTTCGTCTAAGTTTTTAAGCCTTAGAACCATTTTCGGCACCAAGCGATAAAAACTCGCATCGGTGCCGTAGGCCAATCGCTTTGCCTCTTGCGTGACAATGCGTTCCGTTTCTATTTTTTGAGCCAGTATCGCTTCAAGCTGCTGATAAGCTTGTGCGTCTATTACTCGCTCATGGGATGTGGTTGTCTCCATCTTTGCTTCCTTGTGCTTCTTATTTGGCACTGTTCAGGGCGTGTTGACCTTTCGTGATTAAATTTTGTTCGAGATAAAAGCGTTTTAATCGCGGCGAGGGGGAAGTAGCCTAGTCACTCTAAGCAAATCCCCCTCAACAAAGAGTAAAACGCTTTTAGCTGAACCCTTCGGGCAGCGTTTGCTGGCCATTTCTACTACGTTATCGGCTTCTTATGTAGGCTAGCTACACATCGACGCCTCTGCCTTGTATAAATACCCAGCAACTCGCTGCAAAAATCAGCTCGAAAGATCAACACGCCCTAGCTTTTTATTTTATTTTCCAGTGCTTAAACGGTGTCACAACGGCAGTGGAATTGCTGTGACACCGATTGAACTTCAGTCTAAGTAGACCAAAGCATTAGTCCGAATCCGAACCTAAGTCGTTGAGGTTTAGTCTAGCCCCACCAGAGAATCACGAGTTAAGTCTTTGATTGTCTTGGCGCCAGTTAGAGTCATCGCAACGCGCATCTCTTTGTCGTAAAGGTCGAGTAGGTTCTCAACACCTGCTTGTCCCTGCGCTGCTAACGCGTAGACGAAAGAGCGACCAAGTAAGGTGCAGTCTGCGCCCATCGCCATCATGCGAACCACATCTAAGCCAGTACGAATGCCAGAGTCGACCAGAATCTTGGTGTCGCCTTTTACTGCATCTGCAATTGCAGGCAGTGCTTTAGCACTTGATAGAACACCATCAAGCTGACGACCGCCGTGGTTTGAAACTACGATACCGTCTGCGCCAAATCTCACGGCGTCTTTTGCATCTTCTTCATCAAGAATGCCCTTGATGACCATTGGACCGTCCCAGAAATCACGAATCCACTCTAGATCTTTCCATGAAATCGACGGGTCGAAGTTATCACCTAACCAACCGATGTAGTCTTCCAGCTTGGTAGGAGAACCACGATAAGTAGAGATGTTGCCTAGGTCGTGTGGTTTACCCAGTAAGCCGACATCAACTGCCCAGCTAGGATGACGCATAGATTGGAATACGCGGCGTACTGCTGCATTTGGACCACTCATTCCTGAGTGCATGTCACGGTAGCGAGCGCCGGGTACGGGCATATCCACGGTGAAGACCAGTGTTGTGACGCCAGCGGCTTTAGCGCGTTCAAGAACGTTCTTCATGAAGCCACGGTCTTTTAACACGTAAAGTTGGAACCACATTGGGCGTTCAATCTTAGGTGCAACTTCTTCAATCGGACATACCGACACGGTCGACATGGTAAAAGGGATGCCTTTGTTGTCGGCGGCTTTTGCTGCTTGTACTTCACCGCGTCTTGCGTACATACCCGTTAAACCAACAGGCGCCAGTGCGATTGGCATCGCTAGCTTCTCGCCAAATAGTTCGGTTTCCAAATTTAGGTCCGACATGTCGTTGAGTACGCGTTGTTTTAGCGCAATCTCAGCTAGGTCAGCCGTGTTGCGACGTAGGGTATGTTCTCCGTAAGAGCCACCATCAATGTAGTGGAAAAGAAACGGTGGTAATTTCGCTTTTGCTGCGGCGCGGTAATCAGTCGATGCGGATATGATCATAATTTCAGTCCTAAATTCTTGGGATGTTGCCCTTCTGTGAGAGCTTGGCTTGGGCTGCTTGTTATTCTTAATAAAATGGCGTTAATACCCGAGGGTGTTGATGTGTTTTAGTATCCATTCCGAAACTCATCAACTGTCTTATTAGACGGTGTTGCAGTCGGGGAATTGAGTATTAACGCCAAGTGCTTTTGTAACGACTTATGGTTTACATAAGTGCGTCTGTCATTTTGAAGCCGTAGATAACCACTAGGCCGATGATTCCTGTCATTACTAAGTAGTAGAACGTTGGGATGATAGTCTTACGTAGTGTTGCGCCTTCGCGTCCTAACAAGCCTACGGTCGCCGATGCGGCTACCACGTTGTGAATCGCAATCATGTTACCTGCTGCTGCACCAACGGCTTGCAGAGCAACAACTACAGCACTAGAGATAGACAGAGTTTGTGCTACTTCGAATTGGAACTGGCTAAACATCATGTTTGAAACGGTGTTAGAACCCGCAATGAAAGCACCTAACGCACCGACCGTGGCGCTTAACGCTGGGAATGCGCTGCCGACGAGGTCAGCTGCGAAGTTTGCCGTGGTTACGGGCATACTTGCTAAATCTGCGCCGTTCACACCAGAGTTAATGAAGATACGAACCATTGGGATGGTGAACACCAACACAAAGCCTGCGCCAATCAGAGTCTTGCTCGATTCACCGAAGGCTTTAGCCAGTGGCGTTGCGCTGCGAGATTGCATGAGAACAGCAACCAGCGCGACGAAGACCAAGATACCGCCCGGTAGATACAGAGGCTGAATCGCAGTGCTCACACCGGTTTCACCAAGGATGTTGCTGAACGATAGGCTAACGCTCTTCAGTAGGCCTTTGAATTCAGGGCTCACGCGGCTCGCAACCAAGGTCACCGCTAGCAGCACGTATGGTGCCCATGCCATCGCCATGCTCATCTTCTTATGGCCTTGATTGTTGTCGTCAAGGTCGATTTTCAGAGAACCTAGCCATTCTGCAGGCCACTTGTCTTCGCTCTCAAAATCCCATTTTGATTTAGGTACTAGGAAGCCGCGTTTTGCTGCTGTTACAACAATCGCAAGGCCAACCAAACCACCAATCAGTGATGGGAACTCAGCACCTAGGAAAACACCCGTTAGTGCGTAAGGAATGGTGAAAGCGGCACCTGCGAACAGTGCGAATGGCAGGATATCAAGACCTTCAGTCCAGCTTTTGTTCTTACCGAAGAAGCGAGTCAGCATCATCGCCATCAATACAGGAATCATCACACCAACGCAGGCGTGGATGATCGCAACACTTGATGTGATCTGTTGTAGGTAAGCATCCCATGTTGAACCATTGGCAATCAGGCTTTCACCGATGTTGTGCGTATCCAAACCTTTGTTTACGCCAACAATGATAGGTGTACCAACCGCGCCAAACGATACCGGCGTAGATTGAATCATCATGCCCATCAGTACCGCAGCTAATGCTGGGAAGCCGATTGCAACGAGTAAGGGAGCGGCGATTGCAGCGGGTGTGCCGAAGCCAGATGCGCCCTCAATGAATGAACCAAAACACCAAGCAATGATGATCGCTTGTACACGACGGTCTGCTGATATGTCAGTAAATCCGTTGCGGATGGTGGTGATAGCTCCGGTGTGTTTCAAAGTGTTTAATAAGAAGATGGCGCCAAACACAATCCAGAGAACCGACACGGTAATGCCGAAGCCTTGGAATACTGAAGCCAGCACGCGAGTGCTAGACATATCCCATGCGAATAGGGCGATAGCAACGGTTAATGCAAATGCCACTGGCATCGCTTTTTTTGCAGGCCAGTTAAGGCCAACCAGCAGAATCGCTGCAACAACTATTGGCGAAAAGGCCAATAATGCTAGTAGAGTTTCACTCATGGGTACTTCCTCGTACTTGTTTTCAAACGTTCATGTTTGAAGTGAATAACACGTCATTAGTTTTGTAGGTGTAATCTGAATCTCGAGGATTCAATTGTTGTAATTAGAGTCGCTTTATTTGTAACCGATGTGATTGCAAAAGCTGTTTTTGTAATTGTTTTGTTAATTTGGCGTGAATTTACCCCTTTATTTTTTATTGATATAGGGAAATAATGAAAATAATTAATTCCAAAATTGGCATAATCAAATGCGAGCAGACGATTTGATCCTGTTTTCACAGGTAGTAGAGCTGGGCAGTTTTAGTAAGGTGGCAGAGCAAAATAACCTTACAAATTCGGTAGTTAGTAAGAGAATTGCGCGTTTGGAAGAAGAGATTGGCGTGCAGCTATTATATCGAACCACGCGTAAATTGACGCTTACCGAGGCGGGTAAGGCAATGTTACACGGAGCCAAAAATGTGAAGCAGGCGGCTCAAGAGGCTATGGACGCAGTTTCAGGCTTTGGTGAAAATGTTAGTGGTCATATCAAAATGTCAGTGCCTACTATCTCCGGAGATTTGATTCTGGCAGACGCTGTTGCCGAGTTTTGTAATATGCACCCAGGTTTAACGGTCGATATGTCTCTGAATAATCGCTTTGTCGACTTGGTTGAGGATGGTCTCGATTTGGTGATTCGAACCGGCTACTTGGAAGATTCAAGCCTCATTGCTCGTCATATATTGGATTCACAATGGGTGGTGTGCGCTTCGCCGTCTTATATTGCTAAGAACGGTAAGCCGATGCTGCCTAAAGATTTAGTGCAGCACAATTGCTTGCAATACGCCTATCAAACAACGGGTGCTAGCGAATGGCAGTTTCTGCATAGTAAAGATGGCTGTACCGACAATGACAAATATATCGTGCGTGTTGCGGGCTCTTTTTCGACTGACAATGCGACCGCGTTAAGAAAAGCGGCGCTGGGCGGTCATGGTGTGGCGTACGTGCCACGTTGTCTGGTGTATCACGATATTCGTAACGGCCAGCTGGTGGATATCTTCCCTGATTTAGTCGGTAAAAAGCTGGGTATTTATGCGGTGTACCCGTTCACTCGTCAGCCACCGAACAAGATTAAGTTATTGATTGAACACATCAGAACGCGTTATCTGACGATTTCACATTATTTTTAATAAGGATCACGATGAGCTATTTAAAAGAGTATCCATATCCAGTCACCAACAAACAGATCGTCAGCGATGACTATTTTGGTCAGATAGTCGAAGACCCATATCGCTGGTTAGAAGACGACAGAAGTGACGAAACCGCGCAGTGGGTGGCGAGCCAGAATGAAGTGACGTTTGATTACCTCGCTCAAATCCCGTATCGCGCAGAACTGCGAGAGCGATTAGCGAAAGCGCAAGACTACAAAAAGAGCTCACAGCCGTTTGTGCGAGGTGATTACACCTATTTCTATAAGAATGATGGTCTGCAGAACCACAGTATTCTCTATCGTCAGAAAGAGGGGCAACAGGTTGAAGTCTTCCTAGATCCGAATACCTTCTCGGAAGACGGCACCACATCTCTAGGCTCGGTGTCGTTTTCTAAAGACTACAGCTTAGTGGCGTACAGCATTTCTGAAGGTGGTAGCGACTGGCGCAAGATCTTCGTGATTGATACCGAGACTAAACAGCAGCTTGAAGCCGAAATCACTGACGCCAAATTTACTGGTATTTCTTGGTTGGGTAATCGCGGCTTTTATTACTCTAGTTACGACAAGCCAGACGGCAGTGAACTCTCTGCTCGTACTGAGCAACACAAGCTGTACTTCCATGAGTTGGGTACAGAGCAAGCTAGCGACAAAGTTATCTTTGGTGAGAACAACGCTGAGCAGCACCGCTATGTATCAGGCTATACCACCGAAGACGACCGTTACTTGATCATTCTAGGGCGAGAGTCGACATCGGGTAATAGACTGTTCTATATCGATTTAAACTCACCAGAACAACAGCTGAACACGCTGATTGATCATGTGGATAGCGACATTTATCTCATCGATAACCAAGATGAGACCTTCATTCTATATACGAATCTTGATGCGCCTAATGGCAAGGTGGTGAGCTTTGGTACTCGCGATGGGAAATGGCTCGAAATCATCCCTGAAAAGCCACAGCCATTGGATATCAGCACGGGTGGTGGCCACTTGTTTGCTCACTACATGGTGGATGTGGTGTCGAAAATTGAGCAGCTGGATTACCAAGGTAACCTAGTTCGTGAAATTCATTTGCCTGGGCTGGGAACGGCCAGTGGCTTAGGTGGAAAAAACGAGCAAACTCAGCTTTATTACACCTTTACCAACTATGTAACGCCGCCAACGATTTTCTCTTTCGATGTCGAATCAGGCAATTCTGAAATCTACCAACGCTCTGAGTCTCCGTTTGAGTCGGATCAATTTGAGTCTAAACAAGTCTTCTATACCTCGAAGGATGGCACCAAGGTTCCGATGCTTATCTCTTATAAGAAGGGATTAGTGTTAGATGGCAATAATCCAACCATGTTGTACGCCTATGGTGGCTTTAACGTTAGCCTAACGCCTTCTTTCTCGGGCACGGTTGGCAGTTGGCTAGAACTGGGTGGCGTATATGCGGTGCCGAACCTGCGTGGCGGTGGTGAGTATGGTAAGGCGTGGCACAAAGCGGGAACTCAGCAGAAAAAGCAGAATGTCTTTGACGACTTCATTGCTGCTGCCGAGTTCTTAATTGAAGAAAACTACACCAGTAGCGATAAGTTGGCGATTCGCGGCGGTTCTAACGGAGGCTTGCTGGTAGGAGCTTGTATGACACAAAAGCCTGAGCTGTTCCAAGTGGCTCTGCCTGCTGTTGGGGTGTTGGACATGTTGCGTTACCACACATTCACGTCTGGCGAAGGGTGGGCGTACGACTATGGCACATCCGCGCAGAACAGAGAGATGTTCGAATATCTGCTTGGCTATTCTCCGGTTCATAATGTGGTGCGTGGCACGGATTATCCAGCAACATTGGTGACGACCGCTGATCACGATGACCGCGTAGTGCCTGCTCACTCTTATAAGTTCATCTCAGAGCTGCAAGATAAGCATGAAGGTAGTGCGCCCGTGATGATTCGTATTGATGTTAATGCGGGCCATGGCGCCGGAATGCCGCTCAGCAAAGCGATCGATCTCACCGCCGATATCTACGCATTTACTCTGTTCAATATGGGGGTTGCGTCTCTAGATTCACTTTAACGAATGCTTGATTCTAGATAACTGGGTATTTTACTCAGACCAAGAAGCCTCAAAATCTACCTTAGATTTTGAGGCTTTTCATATATATGAAAACCAATCAAAACTGCGTCATATTTCCTTCACTTTCACACACTGTTTTCCGTGATAGCCGCCACCAATACTGATGAAATGAAAGCGATTTCAAGCTGATATCTCACGCAATATCAACCGTAACCTGTTGATCTTAAATCAGTAGTTTTCGTCATGGATATTCTAAAAGTTTCATGGCATTTAGGCTGATTTATCAGTGTGAACAGCAACCAACTTTTCAACGCTTTCATTGCTTAATATTTCCCTGTTCGATGAAAACTCAAAAAAATAATAGGGAATTACAATGCAAAAATTTAAGCTTTTGCCAATAACAGTCGCAGTGGCGGCCTCGCTTGCTTCACTCTCTTCTTTTGCTGCTGATACTGATATCGAAGCATTAGAAAAACGAATTCAAGAGTTAGAATCTAGGGTTCACTTCTCCGCCTTGTTTACTGCTAACGACCAAACCGCTTACGGGGCGATTAAGGCGCTACACGATCACGGTTATAAAGTGCCAGAAGATGTGTCAGTGATTGGGTTTGATGACTTACCAACGTTGAAGTATTTCACACCCGCGTTAACAACATTAAGGCAGCCAATTGAAGAGATTGGTGAAGTGTGTGCTCAGTCGATCTTGAACTTGTTATCTGGCGAGCGACATGAAGCAAGGTTGCCTCCGATTGATTTAATTGTGAGAGAGTCGACCAAATCTTTGTATCGTTAATTTCAAGACAAGCATCAAGGTGGTGCGCCTGTGATGATTCGTACTGATGTCAATGCGAACCATGGTGCAGGAATACCGCTGAGTAAAGCTATCGATCTCACCGCTTATATTTGCGCGTTCATATTGTTCAATACGGGGCAGGTAAGCTAAAACACTTTTGCCCCATTGTGTGTTCACTTCGATGAGTGAACTACATCGGCAATCTATTTTTACAATACATAAACTAATGGTTAGGAAAAGGCCCGACACATTTTCTTTCTTCACTCTAGGTAGTCAGCATATTTAGATAGTATGGACAATAGGATAGAGTCAGACCATACTCCAGTCAAAAAGCTCATCGAAGCGATTCAAGATCTTTAAAGGTTACGGAGACTGAATAAGAGTCAATTTGAT
>NZ_VTXG01000043.1:0-29396 GCF_013114515.1 Vibrio sp. AIC-3
TCACTATTGATGTAGGTAGTTTGTTTGGCGACGATTATCTGATCATAAATGAAGCCTTTTTTCTATCTAAATAAACAAGTTAGCTCTTAAGATCCTGTCTATGTAGTTGTATAAGCATAGACCGATAAACAAAAAAAGAGCAGTTATGAAACTGCCCCTTTCTAATTATTGGTGGTTGATCAATTTATTCGTTTTTGTTCTATATATTCACACTTGAACGGTCTTCAATTAACGAGCAACCATGCTTGCTGCGATAACCACCAGCAGTATTGAGAAGATTTTCTTAATCGTTGGAACCGGTAAATGGTTGGTGGCTTTTGCGCCTAACGGAGCCGTAAACCAAGACGTGCACACAATACCCAACAGCGCAGGCAGATAAACAAAGCCAGCAAAGCCATCTGATAGAGCAAAGTGGCTGCTGCCTGAACTGATGTAACCTATCGAGCCAAACAACGCGATCACAATGCCACAAGCCGAGGCACAACCGATGGCCTTTTTCATACCGACAGAGAAGAACGTTAATAGCGGAACCAGCAATGCTCCGCCACCAATACCTATCATGGCAGATAAGCCACCCGTAATGGTTGTCAGCACAGTGAGCACGCCTTTGTTCGGCAGTTTTCGTTCCTTAGGCGCATCATTTTTGCTGCTTAAGAACATCTTGATCGCAATCAGAACCACACTCACAGCAAACACAATACGAACGACTTTTTCCGGTAACAACGCCGCCATAAAACCACTAACCAATGCACCCAGAGCAACACCGAGCATGATCCAAGGCGCCAGATCCCAAGGCACGTTGCCATTCTTGTGGTGAGCGAGTGCAGAAGATGTGGAAGTGAACAGTATCGATGCCAACGAGGTAGCAATCGCAGCGACAACAACTTGGTCGGAAGGTAGAACTTCTAAATACAGTAAAATGCTGCTTAACACAGGAACAATGATCAGCCCTCCGCCAATACCTAACAAACCGGCTAGAAACCCAACACCACTGCCCAGTAACGCACAGTAGAAAATCAACAACAGCAATTCACTCATTTCATCCATCTCTTAATTAAATTAATCGTCTTAAATAACACACTATTAATGCGGTTATATTTCCATCAAGCTAATTAATATAACTGACACCGACTAAAATATTCAAACAGAATAGATCATGAATATTCCTCATGTTGAATGTGAAGTAATACCATTGTTAATGGTCAACCTATCAACGTATAAAAACCTTAAGCGATTAACTTTATACGACATTAATTCTACTAAGCATTAATTTCAGACAGCATAGCCTTCGATTCTTAATCCGGTCACAAGCAAAAAATAAAAGCCGTTTTAATACTAAAGACCGAGAGAATCAGAAAAAAAATTGGGATACCAAATCAGCATGAATAAAGAATTTAATTTTACGATTAAGAGCATTAGCCTCGACGAAAACTACCAGCCTGCAGACAGCACGCGTATCACTACCAACTTTGCTAACCTGGCTCGCGGTGACAGCCGTCAAGCGAACTTACGCAATGCACTACAAATGATCGATAACAGTTTCAACGCGTTAGCGCACTGGGATAACCCTAAGGGCGACCGCTACTCTGTTGAGCTTGAAATCATTTCTGTTGATATGGATATTGAAAGCAACGGCGAAGCATTCCCTTCAATTGAAGTGCTGAAAACCAATATTGTAGACCGTAAAACTAACGAGCGTATTGAAGGCATTATCGGAAATAACTTCTCTTCTTATGTTCGAGATTATGACTTTAGCGTACTTCTATTGGATCATAATAAAGGCCAAGATAAATTCAGCATTCCAGAAGATTTTGGTGACTTACACGGTAAGCTTTTTAAATATTTCGTTAACTCTGACGCTTACAAAAAGAACTTTAATAAACGACCTGTTATTTGCTTAAGCGTGTCAGATAATAAAACCTATTACCGCACTGAAAACCAACACCCAGTATTAGGTTTTGAATACCAACCGAATGAGTCTTCTTTAACTGAACAATATTTCAAAAAGATGGGCTTACAGGTTCGTTATTTCATGCCGCCTAACAGTGTTGCACCTTTGGCCTTCTATTTCTTTGGTGATCTGCTGAACGATTACTCTAACCTAGAGCTTATCAGCACCATCAGTACCATGGGTACGTTCCAGAAAATCTACCGACCTGAGATTTACAACGCGAACGCGGTTGCGGGTAACTGTTACCAACCAAACTTGAAAAACTTGGATCACTCGCTGACTCAAATCGTGTACGACCGTGAAGAACGAAGCCAGCTAGCTGTTGAACAAGGTAAATTCGCAGAAGAGAAGTTCATTAAGCCATACCAATCAGTTCTAGAGAACTGGTCGGCAAATTACGCACTTTAATCGTCTATTGCGCTCTCAAACCACCCAAGGATAGGCAATATTATTATGAAAACACTATTACCGACTTCAACAGCGGGCAGCTTGCCGAAACCGTCTTGGCTTGCACAACCAGAGACGCTTTGGTCGCCATGGAAACTTCAAGGCGCTGAACTCACAGATGGCAAACAAGATGCGCTGCGTGTCTCTCTGCACGAGCAGCAGCAAGCAGGCATTGATATTGTGAGTGACGGTGAGCAAACACGTCAGCACTTTGTAACGACCTTCATTGAACACTTGAATGGTGTTGATTTTGAAAAGCGTGAAACCGTTAAAATCCGCGACCGCTACGATGCGAGTGTACCGACGGTTGTAGGCCCAGTTTCTCGTCAGAAATCCGTGTTTGTCGAAGATGCTAAATTCTTACGTCAGCAAACCGACCAACCGATCAAATGGGCTCTGCCGGGGCCTATGACCATGATAGATACACTTTACGATGCGCATTACCAAAGCCGTGAAAAACTGGCGTGGGAATTTGCGAAGATCCTCAACGAAGAAGCGAAAGAGTTAGAAGCTGCAGGCGTTGATATTATTCAGTTCGATGAACCTGCGTTTAACGTGTTTTTTGATGAAGTGAATGATTGGGGCATCGCGTGCTTAGAAAGAGCCATTGAAGGGCTTAAGTGCGAAACAGCAGTGCATATTTGTTATGGCTACGGCATCAAAGCGAATACGGATTGGAAAAAAACGTTAGGCACCGAGTGGCGCCAATACGAAGAAGTGTTTCCTAAGCTGCAGCAATCGAATATCGATATTATCTCTTTAGAGTGTCACAACTCTCATGTACCCCTTGAGCTACTTGAACTGGTGCGAGGCAAGAAAGTGATGGTTGGTGCGATTGATGTAGCTACCGATTCGATTGAAACACCGGAAGAAGTGGCTAGCACTCTTAGAGAAACACTTAAGTACGTTGATGCCGATAAGCTCTACCCTTGCACCAACTGTGGCATGGCTCCCCTGCCTCGCGACATTGCTTCAGCGAAGCTTAATGCGCTAAGTGCTGGCGCAGAGATCGTTCGGAAAGAACTTTCAGCGTAACGCTTTCCTTAAGAACAAAAGCTATCCCCTGAAGCCTAAGTATCACATCGATGCTTAGGCTTTTTGTTATGTGAGTTAAGGAGCTTTACGCGCTGCTTACCAGGTTTTATCTAGGTCTTGAGCATATAAAGAGATCGCTCGTTGGTACTCTTTGATTGCTTCGCTATTCGTCGTGGAAACTAAAAGCTCAAGTAACAGCGATGTCGCCTCTTTATGGCGACCTAAATTGTACAAACACATTGCATAGAAAGGTTTCACTTCTATCGAGTCAGGATACTCAGCCATAGTCTGTTCGAAATAGCCTAAAGCCTCTGCATAAAGGCCAAGGCTTCGATAAGTACTCGCCAAGCCGAACAGTGCATCAAAACGCTCTACTGAAGAAAGCACGCCAGACAGAGACTGCACATAGTGATCAATCGCCTGTTGCTCTTTGCCTTGGTTGTCGTAAGACCACGCAATCTGTAAATGAGCTTTCGCCGCATAGTTTTCATCAGTGAGTAGCGCTGCCAGTAAGTCACGCGACTCTTGATACTTTTCTTCTTTTCGCAACTCGATGGCTTGTTTGATAATGGTGTCCATAACTCTCCCTTACGCTTAAGCGCTGTACTATGCGTTCATTTCCTCGAACATCTGTTTATAAGACTGAGTTTGTAGTGCCGATTGAGTCAACCCGAACTTACTGGCTAACAACTCAAGCTCACTTTTATACACAGACAACTTAGACTCATCGTCCGTCATGATAGCAAATTCGGCAAAATCACCAATACCCGCAAGAGAATCGACCGTGATATGGAACTCTCCAACAAAATAAATACTGCGAGTTTTCTGCGCTTTAAGAATCACTTCGTAACCCAGGTTCTCTAGCATACTCTTCGCATTCGACGCATCAGTGATGTTTGTCGCTTCACATCGATCAGACTCTGGGCCTTTTACGATCCATAGTTTGATGCCCGACGGCTCCATAGTACGAATACACAAGCTTTTGTTCTGAGCCTGTAAGCTTCTATCAGAGCTATCGAAATACCAATCACATTCCTGATTGTCTTGCAGCATTACTTCATGAGGTATTAGGTTCAACGTTTTCAAGAACTCAGACTTAGAGCTAAGTCGATACTTCAGCTCAACCTCATATTTGCCTTTGAAATGGTCGTTGGTCATGGATTAGCTCGATGCAAAAAAAGCGATACTAGCACACGAACCAAATCCGAAATACAAACTGGCGCACAACACAAACTAAAGCCGTGAAACTATGTTCGACACGCTAATACACGCTGCCATTCATCTTTATTCATTGCGCCTTTAGAAAGGTAAATATTGTGTTTCTGCATTGCACCTTTCGTGTATGAAAGTTTGATGAATGAGCCAATTTCAAACGGAAGAAAGCTGCGCTGTAAAGTCACATCACAAGCAACTCCATTTAAACGTACGTGACCGTTCGTGATTTCAAATGAGCTATCGCGAAGCTTCCACCACAACATTAGAATTCTTATTAGCGGGGGAACACAAATTATTAGCCCTATGGTTAGTAGCGATGAACGATCACCGTCTGATATCCAATAGACAAGACCTAATGCAATAACAATAAACAGTAACTCTGAAAATAAGTATTTAATAAAATTTAATTGGATACGGTTATCCATGACACCCTCTCAATGATGATCCTAAAAGCAACTCCATTTCAACAAGCCCTTTCACTTCAGACAACTTAGTAAAACCTTTTGATTGATAAAGCTTAATAGCGGGATTCTCACTGAACACGCGCAACACTAACTGAGTCGATGCTTGATTGTTCGCATGTTCAATAGCTAAATCGAGACACTTAGAGCCAAAACCTCGACCTTGATAGTCAGCTAATATCTGCAAGTCCCTAAGAAACGTTGTACCACTGGTGTAACTGAAGCGGATAACACCAATACGGCGATCCCCCACATAAATTTCATAGTTATCCAGCTCATCCCAGCTGCGTAAAAACTGACTATGACCCCAAGCGACGCCACGAGCTTGGTAGTAACTCGCCATATTCGTTTTAGTGATCGATTCAGCGAACATAGGATCTGAACCTTTGACCAACCTTACTTCCATATTGTGTCCTTTGTTTTCAAATCACATCTGAATACGGCATAGAAAAGTGCCACATATATTGAATCATTTTTAGGTACATTCTGGTTTCACTTCCTCCCATTGTGTATCCCATTCTTCGCCTAACAAATTAGAAAGTTTTTCACAGTCGTATAGATAGCGAAGACTATCTTTACAGTACGAAGTAAGTATTTCAGTTAGCTGAGCAGACGCTTTCTCGTTGTCTTTGAGTTTTCCGTACATCATCAAACCAGTCCTAAAGGTGTCTTGATCGAGGTCAGACGCTTGCTTCGATAACATCCCAAAGGAGATAGCGTTAATAGACAGGGTTAATGCAATCGCATCGCCTTCATCTCCCTCTAATTCACAAGCACTATAACGAGCTAACAAGTTCGATGTTTTAATTAATGGGGCAAGATCTTTTGTATTGGCATGTTTATAGGTTTCAAAACCTTGCCGCACCGCAGCTTTATGACTGTCTTTAATGCTCACAACATAGTCGGTCAAAACATGTAAGCTCGCATATGCGCCTAGCCCGAAAGCCACAATGAACACGGCGATTAATCTGATCACTTATCTCTCCTAAAAGAACCTTGTGCTGGTTAATTTTAAACGGCGTCTTGTAGTAACAACCCTACTTGCCATCGACCTTTTCTATAAACCAACTCCCTTGGCACGGGCCATTGGTTAAGTGCCATCGGCCGTCAAATCTACTGCTACTGCCATTTGCGGAAAAACGATAATCCCATTGGCGATGTTTAGCATATAAACGTAAGTCGCCGCTTTCCGTCACCCAGCCCTCTAACGGTGTTCCGTTGTAGGTAAGCCTTAGGGTTGCCTTGCCCTCACGAATGGTTCCGGTAATAGTTGTGCGTTCACACATATTATTGCCAGTGGTGTTAATGCGACGGCCTAGCCACTCACCGTCGAAATCGGTAGAAGGAACTAATTGGGGACTATCAGGAAGTTTAGGAAACAACTCGGAATTACTAGACCCGAACCACTGAAGAGCACGACCAACAAGGGAGAAGACAACAAAGCCGATTGACATCGCTATCACAAATCCCTTTTTCATTATCCTCTTCCTAATCAGATGACCTAAAGAAAAGAACCCTAACATAATGAAAAGTAATAACTTACTATCAATTTAATTAATTTTGATATATTCCACAAATTGCATTCAAATGTTGAATATAGAGAAAGCGGCATTGAACGAAAATGCCGCGCATTGAGAATCAATTGTGTGCAGTGCCGGAAGCTCTACATAGAAAAACCCTAACCTTCCAAGGCATTGCGCCAATACTGAACGGTTTTCTCCGACACCAAGCATGTCTCGCTCGCCGCTGATACTAGAAAGTCACATAAGCGAGCTGCGACCTCTTCATTCCCCAACAAGTATAAACTGCGAATGGCTCGCGTTGGCCGTATCTATACTTAAGCGAGCATCTACTATGAACTTTTCGATTTATTCCTCTGTTGTGCTTCACTGAGTTTCTCTTTCGCTAAGGCTTCTTGCTGGTCTAAAAAGCTAAAGAAGTTACTTTCGCTAATGAACGGGTTATTCAAACCATCGGCATTTTGCTTCTCACGATTAGCGAATAGATGATTCTTATGAGGATGGTTAGACAGATTCACACTCACCACAGGCGGCTGCAAAGCGATCTCTCGGACTCTGTCCATGCTCTCGAAGAACTGCTTCGCTAGCTTTGGATCTCGTGCGTTAATACTGTGACCGCCAACTACAAATGCGCGATGTGATGTGCCATTGTCTTTCACCATAAGATCTATTGAATAATCCCCTTCTGTGTGGCCGGGCGTAAGGTAGAACTTAAACTCGTCCTCACCGACAATAAGACTACTGCTATCTTGCACAAAGAAGTCTACCTTGGGCGGCAAAAAGGTATTCTTACCACTGCTTTTGTTAGCTTGAGCTACGGCTAACTCATAACCCTTTTGTGTCATCACGACCTTTGCATCATATTCAGACTGGAGAAATTGTGCTCCACCAACATGATCAGAATGGCCGTGAGTCACCAAAATATGAGTGATAGCCTTATCTTGTAACCCAAGCTTTTTTAGATTGATGGGTATCCACATCGAATAAGGGAAATCGAGTGTATCAATCAGAACTAATCCCTTTGCAGTCTCTACCGCATAAGACGACACCCATCTATCACCAACGTAATAAACGTTATCGAACATTTGGAACGGTTCAACATAGCCGTTTTTAATCGACATTTCCGGTACGTCTTTAGATGCCATTGCACTGGTCGAAACCAATAACAACAAAGCCAAAACCAATTTTTTCATTTTACTTCCTAGACTGATAACGACGCATAAGTTAGCTGCAACGTCCTAATTAAATTCACAGTTCTAACATACGACACTAGTGCTCTGCGACACATTTTAGCTCTGTAGTATGTTCAGGGAATCTTTCGTGAAGAAAGCACAACGCATCCGTTGGTGTTGGCGTAGCGTATGAGTTTTAGACTTAAGCCAGCAACCAGTGTGTTGATAACAGGGTACTAAAACCTGAACTACTAAAAGAGATAGGTAATATATGCACCGAAAGATTACATCTTTCAAAGACAAACTCCTTCAGAAAGCGTCCTTCGGTGCATATAATTTCAAGCGACTAACATAAGAGACTAACGCAAGCGTCTCAACACAACCTGCTGGTCAAGCTCATTCTGATAGTCCGTGTAATCAAGCCCTTGATCAAATATGTACTCAGTGACAAGAGTGCGAATGCACTCAACTAATGTGCTTGCTTGCCAAGGCTTTTCAAAGTAACGGTCGATGCCTGCTGCATTAATCGCATTGATGGTATCGGTATGAGTGGCCTGCCCTGTAAGAAGAATTTTCTTTGTATTCGGAAAGCGGCTGTCATGGAACACGTCAGTGAGTAACTCCACACCCGTTTTCCCTGGCATCACATGATCAGACACGATGACGGTAATGTGTTCGCCTTCTGCGTCAAGTTCATCAATGAGATCAAGCACTTCTTGTGCTGATTCACAATCTTCAATATTCAGCCAACTCGCCAGCGGCTCTAAATCTTGTACCACTGCGCTCAGTACTTCTCTCTGGTCATCGACACAGATTAAATTAAGCTTCTCCATGTTCACCCTCTACTGGTAACTTGATTCTAAATACAGTTTTAGAAGCATCACTTTTCACAATGATACTTCCGCCATAACCCGCCACAATCCGTTTAACGATTGATAAACCCAAGCCCAATCCAAACGATAAACCACCTTTTTTAGTGGTGAAGTTGGGCTGAAATACCTTTCTACGAGTCACCTCGTCTATCTCAGGGCCGTTATTCGTGATCGTAACTAATATTCTTTTCTTACTTAATCTGGTTTGAATTTCTATTGCGGCATCGTCTGAATTCGACATTGCATCACAAGCATTCTTTACAATGTTGACCCAAATCTGAACAAGTTCTGTTTTCGAGCCTTTAAAAGTCGGCAAATCTGCAGGGCTCAATCGCACAGAGACTCTACGTAACTCACTTTGTAACAACGATAAGGCATGGTTAATGGAGTCGTTAATATCAACCGCTTCTTCGGTGTCAATATCAACTCTGCCAAGTTGTTTAACCGATTTTACGATGCCAACGGTGTGTCTAGATGCCAAACGTAAATCATGTAAATCACAACCCATCTGCCAAAAACGAATCGCTTCTTCTGGGTTTTTCAGCCAATGTTTTGAAATAACGTCTGTTGCAGATAAAGCGTCAATTGGAATCGCCTTTGCAAGAGAGCGTGCAATGTTTTTGTCTAAACCATATTTTCTTTCAAATTGTCGCCCACGTGTTCGCGCCTCTGACGACGACGTTTTCTGACCATGCATTAACCCAAAATCGAAAAATTGACTGGCTTCTGGATGCACTTCTTCAAGCAGATCCATGATGACCGTTTCAAGTCGGCCAGATTTACTATTTACTACACCAATAGCGTTGTTAAGTTCATGAGCAATCCCTGCAGCTAATTGACCCAATGTCGTCATTTGCTCAGCAGTATGTAACTTCTCTAACGCTTTTTGTTTCGCTATCGCTTCTTGTGTTGCACGGCGTTGACGACGCGACAACTCGTTGACGATCACAGGTGTGAACTGTGCGGTAAGAGGGCCAAAGTTACGTTCATCTTCTGCAGGCGTGTCTTTATCGATCCACGCTAACTCAACATCGGTTTTAGCAACAACCGTTGAAGATGCTGTCCAATTACCTGAAAAGAAGCTATGAACGCCTATAAAAGCCCCACTACCCGCGCTAAATACTCGCACTTGCGGTGTATTCGCATCGGTATAAAACCCTTCCAGTTCTCCACTAAACACATAATATAAACGAGTGTTTAACGCTGATTGTTCAATAATGGTGTTACCGGCACAGCACGTCACCCGACGTTCTGTTTGGTTAAAATAGCGCTCGATAAGTGCTTCTAGCTTTTGTTGATACACGTATCGTTATCCTATGTGACCAATTGAATGTAGCACCCACACCATAACAAAACTCAGTAGCACACCAACCACACCCAAAATAATACCGATTCTGGCCATTTGATTACTTTGCACATGACCAGTGGCATGAGCCAACGCATTCGGTGGCGTACTGATTGGCAGCGACATACCTAATGAAGCGGCAAAAGTCACAACCAAAATTAACGTTAGCTCACCGCCTAGTGGCGTGAGTGAAGCCATAGACGAACCTAATGCCGCCATAATTGGCATTAACAAGTTAGCCGTTGCGGTATGAGACATAAAGTTTGCCATTACCAAACACAAGAACGCCGCTCCGAACAACACCACATAGGGTGAGTAGCTATCAAACGGAATACTGTGTACCACGAGCTTTGCTAAGCCAGTTTTATCGAGCGCTAAACCAAGCGCAATACCACCTGATACAAGCCACAATACGTCCCAAGAAATTTTCTTCAGGTCTTCTTTATTGATGATCCCTGTGAGTGAGAACACAGCGACAGGAATCAGAGCGACGGTGTAAGAGTTCATGCCATGGCTTGAACCCATTAACCAAAGAATGATGGTCAGCGCAAAAGTGACGTACACCGCAATGGCTTTAGGCGTTTTAAGGAATTTACCTTTGATGCTTAGCTCGATTTTCTTTTGGTCAGCTTTGTACATAAAGCCTATTAAAAACCACGCTAACGCCATCATAATCACAACAAACGGCACACCAAATGCCATCCATTCACCGAACGTAATGAGGTTATCGCCAACTAAATATTTAAGTGCGATAGCGTTCGGCGGGGTACCGATCGGGGTACCAATGCCACCGATGTTAGCGGCAACCGGGATACAAAGCGCAAACGCGACACGACCGGGGTCTTTCGGACCAAACACAGCCAGTACCGGCGTTAAAATAGAGAGCATCATTGCCGTTGTTGCCGTGTTAGACATAAACATCGAAAAGATACCAGTGATCAACATTAAGCCGAGCATCACAAACTTTGGGTCTTGTCCAAATGGCTTCAACAACACGCGAGCTAAGTTTACGTCTAATCGATATTTAGTGGCGGCCATTGCTAAGAAGAAACCACCCAAAAACAGCATGATGATTGGGCTAGCGAATGTCGCCATGATATCGCTGTATTTTAACAGCTCACCAAAATGTTCCTCCCCATGCTCAAACCTTAAAAAGATCAGCCCTTTATCCGACAACATCAATAATTGCAGAACGATAATAACAACAGACGTCGCGTAGATCGGGATGGGCTCGAACACCCAGCACAATGCCGCTAATAAAAAGATCGCGATAACGCGTTGTTGAATAATCGTAAGGCCTTCAAATGGAAACGCTGATAGCGGCATTACGAGGATAATGAAAGGAATTAAAATAGGGATAATGTATTTAATATAGGGGCGCATAGCACAAAAACTCTTCCTGAGATAACAACTACTTAGAAATTAGATTTACAGTTCTAATTTAGATCCGACAACGAATTATCGACCTCTTATCACTATCTCACTATCGGCTAGATCAATGATTACGTAATCGCGATATCCCCTTTTCCGTTTTTGTGCGCTACCTCTACGTTTGTATGTCATTTATTGTTGCAATTAAGTTCAGGAGCGTGGTTTCTACGTTTCTAGTCATGCCCACAAATTGAGGGCCACTTCTGATAAAAACGTTGAACAAGCTCACTGAGTTAGGTATGCCTGAAATTTGTCGTATCGACTAAGAACCCCACCAAACGGGGTAGCTCTATCTCTAAATTTATTGTTCTAACAAACTACACTGATACTCTGCGACACATTTTAGCTCTGCTGCATGCTCAGGGAATCGTTCGTGAAGAAAACACAATGCATCCGCTAGCGTTATCTGGTGTAAATTCGACGTATACCCAAAAACCAATCGGTGGACATTGTCATAGAGCTCATCTGAATTATCTGAGCTTTGACACTGCGCCAAGATAGCTTGATCAATCTCATCGTCAGGATCTTCCAATGGGCTATTGGCCTGTCGATAAAGATTAGAAAGCATTGCGTCATATTGCTCTTTCGACAGCTCTTCCTTACAACGCAATAACCACGTAAGCGTAATGAGATTGTGCCCAAAGAAGCCAAACTGTTTGAAGCATGCCCGTGATACCTTATCGAGATCTACGGCTTCGTTTGCATCAGTGCTTTGGTCGCCATCAGAACGGGTTGATGTGACAAATTCAGTGAAGCGGTTAAGGAATGCTGGAACTTGAGGCGGCTGTAACTCACGGTAAACACGATTCAGCGCCAATAAGATAGTCACATTGTGGGAAAGGTACTCGCTTGTTTGAGAAGCCTGCGAAACGTAATGCGAGAAGATGTCTTGAAAGCCCTGATTCTCATGCCACTGCATTAAAGCGGCATACGCCGCTGGGTATACCCCGTTTTCCAATATCCTGTGAATACGAAATTCTGAGAACTTGGGCGCTTTTAGCGTTGCAGAGTACTCGCCTAAAACTTCAATCTCGGTTTGGTCTATCAGCTCACTCGTTTTAAGCCACACATTGTCTGATTTAGCGACATACCCATTTAGATAATTCGCAGCCAAATAAGCTTTTAAAGAATGAGGTTGATGGATGCTGGCACTGCTATAAAGTGCCTTTTCCAATAGTTGGTCGCTTGTCATGTTTCCTCCGTGAAACCGAAGCTTAGAAATTAATAAATCATATTATACGGAGAGTGCATTTACCGTAATGCACAGTAGAGTGCCATGCATTACGATTCAACAAAAAGAGATTTATATCGGCGACTTAATTCGTCAGCTTACTCAAGAGCAATTTGGTTTTTACTTCATACGAGCAAATAGCCGATTAGAGGTCGTATTACGGGCTTCAGTTAACAGCTACTTCATACCGGGTCTAACTGCGTTCTAGAAATTAATCACTCGCTGCTGTGCTCTTCCATAAAAGGAGTCAGTTTTTCAACTAGCAAATGTTGCTTATTTTGAGCTTCAGCCATACCGATCTGCGCTCCAAGCTTTGCAAGCTCTGGCGACTGTTGAATAAGTTTCTTTCCAATAGGTGTACCATAAAACTCAATTATCTGTTTCATTTCTGACATCGTGAATTGTTTTGAATAAAGGTTCGCTATTTCAGTTCGCATTTTTACTCGATCAATATCGTTGTCAAACCAGTCCCTGTAAATCCCTTTAAGCTCTTCTGTCTCTTGAGCATTCAGCTTGAGTTTATCAGCTAACTGGTTAACGATTGGTAACATAGCCTCAAAGCCACCTAACATTTGCTTATCAACTTCCATTACAGTCAACAACTCTTGAGCCGTTTCAAACTCTACTGTTTCATTGGCTTGAGCAACTGAAAAAATTGAAATCGATAAAAATAAACTAACTACCTTAAACATTGGATTTCCTTTGATTTTGCAGAACCTAATTCTGTATAATTATTATTAGTTATTGGAATAAATGAAACATTATCCATTATTACCAGTAAAAATGTTACTCCAATTAGCATTTATAACAAGGGTTTATGCAAAAATAGGTTGAATTTGCAAATCAAATCAAATCAAATCAAATCAAATCAAATCAAATCAAATCAAAGGTTACCCTACCAACGCAAGGATTAATTACAAATAAGTCATTTAATTTTTCGATGCATATTTTAATTACTATATTAACAATAATAATGGCCACAAGTATTATTGTTAGCAATGCAATTAATAAAACCTGTTCAACAGGTTGAAAACCACATCAACACGATTAAAACAATTTAATCTCTAATAACACCTTTCACTTCATATAATTACCATTAAAATAGGAACACCAACATTAAAAACAATTAAATCAATAATTATTTTTGTAAACTTTGTATTACATACTCTAAAATTCAATCTCCATAAAAAACTTGTCATAAGCTGAAATGCTCTTCCAATCTTGATTCGCAACACATGGCATTAACGTGTTGCATATAGACTTCCTATAAAGCCGTTGGGAAGAAGGAGTTTATATTAAAATCAGGAACGAATAATGAACCAACAACGTCAACTAAGCTGGAAAATAGCAGCTATTCTAGGTACGTCTTTCGGCTTTACTGCACACGCTGCAGAAATGGTCAGAGTCGATAACGATGCATTACTACAACAAAGCCTCGTCGCGCAGTCGAAGAGTGTTGCCCCACTAGAATTAGGTTTTTCTGAAGTTAAACGGGTGGTATTGCCCAATGGGAAAACAAAAGTCCGCTATCAACAAACTCACTTAGGTTTACCCGTCTTTGATACCTCCGTTGTCGCCACCCTTTCTAAGAACCAACCCACTCAGGTATTCGGTTCAATGGCAAAAGGGATCAGTGGAGACCTATCCAGCATCGCGCCAAAGCTGAATCAGGAACAAGCGATTGAAACTGCTATCTCCTCTCACCGCACGTTTACTGTCGGCAAAAAGTCGATTGAAAACAAAAATGCAAAACTCATGGTGAGATTAGACGAGAACCAAACCGCGCAAATGGTGTATCTGGTCGATTTCTTTATCGCTTCCTCTTATCCAGAGCGCCCTTTTTACTTTATTGATGCCATGACTGGCGAAGTAATCCAAAAATGGAATGGTTTAAACCATGCTAAATCGTCTGGTACTGGCCCCGGTGGTAACCTTAAAACCACTCGATATGAATATGGCAGTGACTTCCCTAGCTTTCCCATCGACAAAACAGGCACGACGTGTAAGTTAGAAAACGATTCAGTTAAAACGGTCAACTTGAACCACGGAACATCTGGCAGTGCAGCCTACAGCTACAACTGTGCCGATGGAACCAACTACACCGATCATAAATACATTAACGGTGCTTACTCGCCTCTTAACGATGCGCACTATTTTGGTAATGTCGTGTTTGATATGTACAAAGAGTGGATGAACACTTCGCCGTTAACCTTTCAGTTGACCATGCGTGTTCACTACAGCTCGAATTACGAGAATGCGTTTTGGAACGGCTCATCAATGACTTTTGGTGACGGTAAAAACACCTTTTACCCATTGGTCGATATCAACGTAAGTGCCCACGAGGTTAGCCACGGATTCACCGAGCAAAACTCCGGCCTTGTGTACCAAAACATGTCGGGCGGTATCAATGAAGCCTTCTCTGATATTGCGGGCGAAGCGGCTGAATACTACTTACGTGGCAGTGTGGATTGGGTGGTCGGAAGCGATATATTCAAATCAGAAGGCGGCTTGCGTTACTTTGATCAACCTTCAAAAGATGGTCGTTCGATTGATCACGCCTCGCAATACTACGATGGCTTGAACGTTCACTTATCTAGCGGTGTTTATAACCGCGCCT
This sequence comes from Vibrio sp. AIC-3, assembly GCF_013114515.1. NCBI lineage: Bacteria > Pseudomonadati > Pseudomonadota > Gammaproteobacteria > Vibrionales > Vibrionaceae > Vibrio > Vibrio sp. AIC-3. Next base: position 15,298 of record NZ_VTXG01000043.1, read on the forward strand.
TTTACCTTTTAGCGAACAAGTCTGGCTGGGATGTGCGTAAAGGTTTTGAGATATTCACGGTTGCCAACCAGTTGTATTGGACGGCAAACAGTACCTTTGACGCCGGTGCTTGTGGCGTAGCGAAAGCCGCAGCAGACATGGGCTATGTGGTTGCCGATGTTGAAGATGCTTTTAATACCGTAGGCGTGAATGCGAGTTGTGGTTCAACGCCACCAACTGGCAATGTGCTGACGAAAGGCACACCGATTGCGAACCTAAGCGGGAATCAATCTTCAGAGAGCTTCTACACGTTCACTGTGGATTCTGCATCAAGCGTGACGGTTTCAATGTCTGGTGGTTCAGGTGATGCCGACCTTTACGTGAAATCAGGCAGCAAGCCAACGACATCGAGTTACGATTGTCGCCCTTATCGCGCTGGAAACAATGAGCAGTGCAGTGTGAGCGCGCAACCGGGCGTGACCTATCATGTGTTACTGCGCGGATACTCGAACTACTCTGGCCTAACGTTGCGTTTAGATTGAGTTAGAGCGAGCCTCTCAAACAAGTTGTAAATCGAGAACTAGCGGTTAACCGCGAAATAAAAACCTACTCACTTTGAGTAGGTTTTTTTATGACACACCGTAGTAGCTAATAATATTGTAAGTTATTTACTGATACGTTTATTAATTTATAAATATCAAGGTTGCTTAGGTATTATTTTATAAAAACAGTTTAAATTGAGATCCTGTGCTGCACAACGAAACAAAAATAACTGACTAACTTTTGAACACATTCACGTTACTGATAGGTTAATCCTTATAGGGCAAATGCTCTATTAATGATAAAAATTAAAATAAGGATTATTTATGAGACCATCTTTTCCTATCAGTATGGTGCTTGCAACGACAGTGGTTGGCTTCCAGTCTTTTGCGCAAAATATTGAGACAACGGATTCATTAGGTATTGCAGAAAGTAGCGCAGCGCAAAAGCAATCTTTGGCGTTACAAATCAGCGAGCGTTATTCCGATCTTGAGCTTTCATTGAAGGCTCAGATCTCAGAAAAGAACTTATCCGCGTCTGTAGATAAATTGAGCTCTACTCAGCCCTACTCTGCATTTTCAAACCGGATGCAGAAAGCGGATCTTGGTTATCGCAAGATGAAAGGGATCAACGACTTCAGCGACTCTGTGTTAGAGGTTCGCATGGCTGATGAAGCGATGATCGAAGCTTGGAAGAATGGTGAAAACCCGCTGTTTGCATTTGAACCATCAGGCGATGATTCGAATTGGCAATATATTGAAGCGTATGACGTGTACGGACAGGTTCATGAACTAGATGTGTACCAAATGCCAGACGTCCCAGTGTTTGTGGTTGATAGTAACGGTGCTGAAGAGCTCAAAGCCGGCTTAATGGCAATGCAGGCAGAGATGCAAAAGCTGGGTACTACAACGCAAATCAATGCCGTTAGCGATACCAATGCCGACGAGAGTAAACCTCAAAAATCGTCTTTGATGAACAGGGCACGTCGCTCGATGGCCTTGTCGGAACCTGAGCCGTTGAATACCACACAATTAACCAAAATCCGTTTAGCCGTCGACCAAGAACCTTGGATCTCTGGTAAAGCGGAAATCTACGCTATCGTGACGGGTGTCGATTCAAGTCGTTTAGAGCCCCAAATCGACCTCGTTGAGATGCCTTATCTGGACTACGACAAACAGACGTACTACCCGAACCAGACCGTCATCTTCTGGCCTCGCTACCGTTGGGGCGCTGCAGACATGATCTTAATGGAACACGATGATGGCACAGACTACAAAGCGCTAGCAAAACTCTTGGTTCAAGCCGCAGAAGAGATACTGAAGATGATTCCTGATCCAGAAGTTCAAGGTTATGCGATCATCCCTCAGATCACAGGCAAGATTATCGATGTAATTCCTGATGGTATATTAGTGAATGATGATGACTTCGTGGATGTGTACTACACCTTAATGCAGAACACACCTTATGTAGACCGTCCGGGCGCAGGCGGGAATGCTGTCGCATCGTTTGCACCAGTCACTATTTCGCCAACAGAGTAAGTCGTTTCTTATTTAGTTAGGGCTTAATCTCTAGGCCCTAACTCTTCATTATCGAAGGTAAGTCAAACACAAGAGACCTACTCAGAACCTAATTACAGGGAGTAATCAAACACAATGATGTCTTCTAAAAGCGGACGAAACACATCTTTCAGCGCATCATGCTCAGGGTGCGGAAGGTAATTCTGGCGGCCTTCTTCATCGGCGAACGTCATTAACACCGAGTGGGTATAACCTTGATTCTTGTTTTCAGGGCTGTCATTTAATCCCCATTCTACTGAAGTGACCCCTTCAACCTTGTTTGGCATCGCTTCAAACAGCATCTTTAGTTTTTGAACCTCTGAAGCCTCAGCGTTTTCTTTAAACTTAATCAGTAGAATATGACGAATCATTCCCGTTTCTTTTTGAGTCATTCCTTGTCCTTTCGAGGCGTTCGCTTACTGGTTTGTAATGCTTAACCAACACCCAATAGCGATCTAAATTAGAGAACAACAAAATGCCACACGTTACACAACATGCCAAGGCTAGATCGCTAGAGTTTATAAAATACTCCACAACCCAATAACGAAAAATGCTGCACCCGAGGGCGCAGCATTTCTCATGACAATGGTAAGCACATCTTTAACGTTAATCACGACGACCTGTAAGCTGGATCGTTTGGTCTTGATCTACGTTCTTTTGGAATTGGATTCCGCCGTTAGACGCTTCATTTCTTCTTTCCAGTGTTAAGTCAGATTCAACACGCTCAGCCTTTACTTGATTACCTTCGCTTCTTGTCATGTCGATAGTCCCTGTATACGTACCGTCGGCAGCAAAAGCCGTGTTCATAGATAAAGCCATCAATCCAAGTGCGATTAACTTGTTCATACATCACCTCATTGTATTTTTAATTCTTTGTTCGTTTGGTATCTGTGCTTTTGTTGGGGTAACTTTAACAATCGAACATGAACCATAGATGTGGGCTATGTGATGAGCTGCCGCCGCTCGCAAAAAGACGCACCTTTGAATCAGTGGTTATTCCAAATGTTGAAATCTACCCTGAAAAACAAACAAGCGTAGTTCAGCTTTTAACGGGTTAACTACTTAAAGGCTTAACTGCCTAACTCCTCTACCATCCAAAAAAGAAAAGGCTCCCGAGGGAGCCTTTGATTATGTTTCTAGTGACTATTCGCTTATGTTTTTATTTTAAAATGCTTCTTCGAGCGTTTGTTCGTTCTTTTTTTCTGTTTGTTTCTCGCTGGTCTCTACCTCTTTCAAGCGCGCAGTGAAGTGTCTTAACACCGGCGGCTCGTAGGTAAAATCGAGCCCTTTCACTTGTCCTGCATTCTCTTTCACTTTTTCGAATGCTTCGATAATGAAGTCCATGTGTGTTTGTGTGTAGGTCGCGCGAGGAATGGTAAGGCGCAACAACTCAGCAGGACATGGGTGTTGTTCACCTGTTGCTGGGTCGCGTCCTTGCAGCAAAGACCCAATCTCAACCGCTCTGATACCCGCGACTTTATAGAGTTCGCACGCCAAAGCATGTGCGGGAAACTGACCAGCCGGGATATGAGGCAGCAATTTACCCGCATCGACAAACGCAGCATGACCGCCTGCTTGCTGGCACACGATGCCCATCGCTTCTAAGCCATCAACAAGGTATTGAACCTGGCCAATACGGTACTCTAACCAATCTTGGCGCATGCCGTCATAAAGGCCAACCGCAAGACGCTCCATCGCGCCACCTTCTAAGCCACCATAGGTTGGGAAGCCCTCTTGCACCACACACAAGGTTCGACACTCTGTGTACACATCCATGAAAGCGTCGTCTTTAAAGCACAACAAGCCGCCCATTTGTACCATGGCATCTTTCTTGGCAGACATAGCTAAACCATCCGCGTATTTGTAAGACTCACGCGTGATCTGTTCGATTGTCCAATCCTGATAACCCGCTTCACGTTGTTGAATGAAGTAGGCATTTTCTGCGTAGCGTGCCGAGTCCATGATAACAGGAATATCGTACTTCTGAGCGATTTCATACACGGCTTTTAGATTGGCGATAGACACTGGCTGTCCACCAGCAGAGTTACAAGTAATGGTGCTCACAATGTAGGGAACATTGGCTGCGCCCGCTTCTAAGATCGCTTCTTCCAGCTTCACCACATCGAAGTTGCCTTTGAAATCCGCGTTCACTGAGGTATCGAACGCTTCTTTGGTATAAACGTTCTTCGCCACACAGCAATTCACTTGGGTGTGGCCTTGTGTTGTATCGAAGAAGTAGTTCGACAAGGCGACCATTTTGCTGCGATCGAGCCCTTTCTCCATTTCACGCTTCTTAATAAGAACCGGAATGTAGATCTGCTCTGCACCGCGTCCTTGGTGTGTTGGAATCGTCAACTCGTAACCGAAGATATCCTTAACCGCATTCGACAATGCGTAGTAACTGCGGCTACCACTGTAAGCTTCATCACCCATTAGCATCGCGGCTTGCATACGCTGAGTGATAGATCCTGTTCCGCTGTCTGTCAGTAAGTCGATAAACACATCATCACTGTCGAGCAAAAATGGGTTCATGCCCGCGTCGACAATGGCTTGTTCACGATAGGCGCGAGTTGTTCTTTTTACTGGCTCTACAACACGAATACGAAACGGTTCTGGTAGATGTTTGAAGTTTTCCATAATAATACCTTTCAATACATTCCGATCAGGTCGAAATGTATTTTCTTTAGATGTCACGAGTCCTCACTATTAAATTAATAGTTCCGTATAAAGATACACAGAAAATTAACAGTGAAAATAAACAAATTAAATAATGACTTATTAATCAAACCTAAACAGAGGCTAAGATAATTAGCGAGAACGACAAAAAACGAATACCCTACACGGAATAATAAGTGCGACATTCATACGTTCAAAGGTTATCAAAGCTGCTGATAGGTAAACAAAGCTCGCTGCTTTGCTGGCGCGTGACGCCTAGAGGGTACTACTCTGAAGAAAGGTGGAACGAGAGTTGGTGATCTAAGGTATACCAAGCTAACAAGGTTAGCCAAGTTGTTGATTGCCATTTCAGATACATGTTCACAATATATCCCTACGTTGAAATCAAGATGATCCGAAGTTTAAATATAGTGCAATTGTTTTATAAATACAGCTTAAAAAAGTATAAATGTGATCAATATTTAGAATGATGATTAAATACGATAGCGTGTTATATAAAATGTGAATCACAGCTGTTTATATACTATTAAACTAGTTCAGCGAGAACCTTAATAATATCAAATCTCTTTTGAAATCAACACCTCTCTAACAAGGGGCGAAGATAGCTGTTTTCTAAAAAAGCCATCATCTAATAAAGCCAAGATCCAAAACTCGCCGATCTAGAAAAGATAAATTCTGATGAGGCTCAAACCTCACCAGAACCGTATTCGCAGTGAATGACTTACTTCTTCTTCACGGCTTGCTTGATGGCCATTTCAGCCAGTTTTGGTGTCGCCGCTTTCAATACGCTGGGTGCCACCTTCTTACCCACTTTGACTGCTTTATTCAGTTGGCCTTTAACCGACGAGCCTCTTTTCATGGCTTCTAAACGTTGGCGGTTTCTCTGAACGTTATTTGCGTCAGCGATACGCTCTATCAACGTCTGCCTTAAACTATCTAAACCAAACTGTACCTTTTCTGGCGCAATCGCCAGCGGTAACACGATATCGGTTTGCAGCAATATATGATTGTATTCGAGCGCTTGAGCAATGATCTTTGCTTTGGTCGATGTTGGATTCTCTAAGTCATACGGTGGCTGCCAATCGTCTACAGGTTTTAATCGGTCTACCTGATTCACAACCGACACCACAATCGGCTTCTTGCGTGAGATGTTCTTAGGATCGTCATAGAAAGCATCAAATCTATCTTTCAATTGCTTATCCAAATCACGCGCAGATTGATTGGCTTTAAGCACCCATAGCACCACATCGGCTTGGGTCATCTCTTTCAGCATTAAGGCTTCGGTTTTAGGGTTGCCATCAAGCCCTTGAAGATCAACCACGCGAACATCATTGTCGTCGACAAATGCGTTGTATACGGTTGAAGTGTCGGTTGATGGCAGTACATCCACTTCAGCTACCAACTCTTGCTTAAGCGCATTGATAAGCGAAGATTTGCCAGAGCTGGTTTGCCCCACCAGCACGATTCGCACGGGTTCTAGTTCAGGAGCAAAGCGTTGTTCGTCGAGTTCAGAAACATCGGACGCTTTCAATGCTTCATCTTCAATGCTGAAACGCCCGCTATAGAGATCAATCGCCACCGCCGCGACTTCATCTAACAAGGCTTGTTTGGCCGCGTATTGCATGTCATCAACCACACCTCTTGTCATTGAAGATGTCGCTTGCTCTCTACCTAAATCAGAAACAACTTTTAGCGGGTTCAAATAGAGGTTTTTGAGGTGATTCCCCCAAATAGCGGCCTTAACGATCTTCTGCCCTAGCTCGCCATATTTGTCATAGGCTTCGTAACCCGCTTTGATGTAAGAAACCTTGAGATACTCAATGCCGGGTATATGCTCTCGCACTACCAATTTGTAGCGTCGGCTTACCTCTTCAAACAGCTTTAGTCCTTCAGGAATCGAGAAATCGAGCGATTTTTTATCAAACTTTCTCGCAACAAATTCAAGTACCTCTAAACCGGTTTGGTCTAGGTTGCCCCACTCTATGTCGACCATTAATTGTTGGCGTACATGGTGTTTTGAATCATTCCAAATCGACAGTTCTTTTTGAGACCAATCAGCCGAAGCCTTAACCAATGCATCGTTGATATCAGCTTTTTTATGCTGTGATTCAGCTTCAGCAGTATCCTCGCCAAGGCCGCCACTCTCTTTATTCGAGAAAGACTCTTTATTTGAAGAGCGGCTTGAAGAACGGCTAGAAATGAATAAAGGAATGGTGAACACCAAGGTACTCACGGCAATGGCAATCGACATTTCGAGTAGATAACCGTATTTGATCGCCAAGAAGACACCAAAACCCATCATGATAATGCTTGGGAAGATCGCCGAAATCAGGGCAATGCCCCAGCGTCCGCTCGATAGCACCGCCAGTAATCGAAATAGGTTTCTAATTTTCTTCATAACCCGACGCCGCCTTTCCTTTTTTCAGAGATTCTTTGTAGATCTTCTGCATCTCTTGTTCAGACACTTCTTCACCTTTGTTCTTATGATAGAAGTAAAAACAAGCCGCGCGACCTAAACCATAAGAGGTGCCGAAACTCATTGCCGCTGCAGCCACCGCACCTACCGTTTGACCATAAACTGGAATCAGCTTTATCAACTGTCGAGTGCCCAGCTTCATTCCGTATTGCAAAGCAAAGCTGCTTCCCAGAGTGCCTATCAACTCACTAAAGACTCTCTTATTCCATTCGACCCCATATTGATTGGCCAAGCTGTGAAGCATTTTGGCTTGAATCGCAGGTACCGACACCAAACCAACACCCGGAATCAGGTCACTCGCTGCGGCACTTCCTGCATACCAAAGCACTTCGTTTTCTACTTGATCAAAGTTGGCTTCTTCTTGCGTGGAATGTTCTTTGTCTTGCACCATCATTCCTATCACCGGAAGAATACTGCTCAGCTTTTCTAACAAGATGTCATAGTTGTAAACCGCTTCGCTGTTAGACATAGCGTTGTCATCCGTTTCGAAATCGACCGCTACCGATTCAAACTCTTTACCCCAAGCCTTCTCTACTTGGTTGGTGTTGAACTGAATTTGCCTTGCTCGATCTGGTTCACTGGAAGACAACACCGCCGTATGAACCAGCAACAAGTGTTTAATCTTCTTCTGTTTCTTAATCTGTTTTAGAGCCGTAAGCACAGCGGATTGTTCAGGTTCGTCGGCTTTCATTACAACGACTAACGCATTACCTGCCTGACCAATCTCTTCCAAATCCTCTTTCGCATCGTAATTCGCTTCGCTGAGTCCTCTGGTATCAAGAAACCTCATCACGGGTTTGTCTTGCGGAAACTCATACGACATCGCCGTCATGGTACAAGGCGCAAAACCATTGCCCACTTCTACAGAAGAGTCGCCCGTGACCGCTTGAATAAACGATGACTTGCCCGCCCCCGTTTTGCCCAACAGCCACAATGTAGGAAGATGCTTGCGCTGATATTCATGAGCCTGAGTCAAGTCTGGGTTCTTGCTCGGATTAATGAAGTCTTTTATTTGATCAAACATGTTTAGAGTAGCGCTCACTTGATGTTGAGATTCGAGTTGATGACAAAGCAATACTGACTTATATAATCACAAATCATATTAAACTTATGTTTGTTCAGTCGCACAGGTTTACAATGCCTAAACGCTTGTTTTTATTTGCGCGCTCATTTTTATAGACGCTTTTTTATACGTACGGGTATCATCGTATTGATTCGGGTACCTAACGAACATCAACAAACACAGAGAGCTCAAAGAGAAGTATGGAACAAATTTATTTAGCTGGCGGCTGCTTGTGGGGTGTACAAGAATTTATTAAGTACGTTCCTGGTGTTATCAGCACAGAAGCAGGCCGTGCTAATGGAAGCGCCCAGCCAACAGAGAACAAAGCGACACAAAGCGACGGCACACAAAGCGATTACAATGGCTACGCGGAGTGCGTACAAATTGAATTTGATCCAAACATCACGTCAGTCACGATTTTGATGGAACACTTGTTTGAGATTATCGACCCTTACAGCTTGAATAAACAAGGTGTCGATGTCGGAGAGAAATACCGCACAGGTGTATACAGCACTAATGCAGAACACTTAACCGAAGCTAAGCACTATATTTCTTCAAGAGATGATGCCGACCGTATCGCTGTTGAGGTGTTGCCGTTGACCAATTATGTTGCCAGCGACGACATCCACCAGCATCACTTAAGTCACTTCCCTGAAGATCACCACTTATGTCATATCCCTTGGGATCTACTGCATAAGTATAAATCACAGTAGTCTCGACGTAAGATTGAGATGATCACGACCTAAGATCAATAAAGCCTCAACAGACATTATCTGTTGAGGCTTTTTAAGTGTTATGGTCAGGACAGCTATCGTGAATTGATTTGGTAGCTCAAGCCATTAACCTTTAGCCATTAGCCATTAACCATTAACTAATAAATTACTTAGTCGTATTCTCAAGCACGTAGTCTGGACCCGCTGTTTCAGCTGTCACAACCGCAAGTTTAGACACGTCTGCGCCTTCACCTTGGTAAGCGTTAATGCCATTTTCTACAACGACTTTTGGTAGCTCAACCGAGTAGCCTTCGATCAGTTCAGAATCCGTTACTTGACCTACGTAAGTTTCGTCTGTGTAGGTTGCGCCGACTAATGGGTAATCTTGCGTTGCACGCACACTTACAAACTCAGGAGATTGCGAGTTATCAACCACGTTGTGTTTGAACGCCACATCAACGCCCGCATAAATGCCTTCCACTTCTGCGTTGTCAAACAAACTTACACGGTGGCTTTGGTTGCCGTAAACAATGCCCCACTCAGTGTCGACTAGAGAGTTATTCTCGATGGTGATGTTTTTCGGTGTCCACTGCTTGTTCAGCTCTTTGCCTTTCACCGATTGATCTAGCTGCTCACCATTCGCTACGTCGATAATACCTGTGTTAATAACAATGCCGCCACGTAGGTCAGCGTTGCCTTCAATCACACCATCACGACCACGAGTGTTGGCAATGTAGTTATTGCGAATCACATGATCTTCATCGTAGATACGAATGCCGCCCGTTAGGCGCTTTCCATTGCCAAGAATCATGTTGTTCTCAACTGTGTTGCCTTTACCGTGGCGCAGTGAAATAAGAGCTGCACTTTGGAAGATCGTGTTGCCTGAGATCGTGTTGTCGCCCGACTTAATCGAGATAAGCTCACGCTCACCATCCATATCGATCATTAGGTTGTTCACGAACTTAGAACTTGAATCCCACTGTGAAGATTTAGAATCACCAATACGGATCGCTTCCCAGCTGTTGCCGTTGTAACGAATCGCTTCTTTGATGTCGAATTCGTTGAACTGGTTAGGCTTTTGATCCATGAAGATGTTGTTTGCGATCAGGTGGTTGTCTGCTGTGTCATCTTTTTGCACACCAATCAAAGTGCCGCGTTTTTGCTTACCTTCGAAACGGTTGTTGATGACTTTGCCGTCTTTACCCCATAGAGAAACCCAAAGGTACTTTGGATACTCAGAACGACGCTCGTCTGGCTCGTACGTGTAATCGTGGTTGAAGTAGTAGAATGTTGAGTTTTGAAGCGTATTGCCATTACCCATCATACGAACTGCGCCAAAGCGTTCGTTAGGACCGCCCTCAGTAAATACCAAGCCATCAAGCGTGATGTCATCACCTTTCAGTTCAAACTGAATCAAACCAGTGATCCACGCAGAACCTGCTTGCTCGGCCTTGATAGTGATGTCATTCGCCGTGATCGTCACTTGACCTAAGTTCGCGTATTTACCGGCAGGGATCACCAGTTCGTCGCCATCTTTTAGGTTTTCAAATTGTGCTTTAAGCGCAGCCACTTGCTCTTCCGAAGCAACGGCTAAAGTGTCGCCATCTACCTCTGTTAAGCGGTCACTGCTCAATAGGTAACTACGGTCAATTTCGCTAACAGCAGGCGTAGCTTGTTCAGCGACACTGACTACGGGTGCTGTTTTTTCTTGTGTTGTACAGCCTGTTGCAAAAGCGAGTGCGAACGCGCTAATAATGCTTACCGATAATAGTTTTTTGTTCATCGTACATCTCACATTAAAGTTTGGATTATAAAAATGACGACCACCCGTTCAGGTGGCCGTGATGTTATTTAGGATGCGTATTAAATTAGCCTTCGGCTGGAGTCACTTCGTCTTGTTGCTCGACTTTGTCATCGACTGCTTTAACAAGTAACAGACCAACAGAGAACACAATCAAGCCACACAGAACGAATACCATGCGTCCCCACATTGGGTTTGGCAGTACGAACATAGTCATTACGCCCACACCCGCTACCGCGATAAGTGAACCCAACATACGACGTTGCTTGTTATCCAGTTTCTTCTGTTCATTACTTTCAGCAACTAGTGGCGTCGCTAGGTTGTTGAAGAACTTGTCTACGTCTTTCTCACGGTGCTCAGCAAGAGGCTTGTAGAACAGTGTTGAAAGAACAAAGAAGCCAGCAGTAAATATGATGTGACCGATAAGGCCGATAGCCACTTTCAGGTCAGCCCACTCACGGCCAGTTAGTTCATTTAGACCGAACCAGTTTTGAATCATGTCCGCAGTGATAACGAAACCAACGAAGTAAGAAACCACACCACCTACAACTAGCGTGCCCCAACCTGCCCAATCCGGTGTTTTACGGATGAAGAAGCCACAGAATGCTGGAATTGTCATTGGGAAGCCGATCAATGCGCCCACGTACATCATGGTGTCGAAAAGGCTCAGACCTTTAAGAGAGTTGATGAACAGAGCAACCAAGATGATCGCGATACCGAAGAAGGTAGACGTTAGTTTAGAAACAACCATTAGCTCTTTCTCTGTCGCTTTAGGACGAAGAATCGGCTCGTAGAAGTTCTTAACGAAGATACCTGAGTTACGGTTTAGACCTGAGTCCATTGAAGACATTGTTGCTGCGAACATAGCGGCAATCAGAAGGCCAACCATACCTGCAGGCATGTATTCTTGAACGAAGTAAAGGTAAGCGAAGTCAGCGGCTTTGCTGCCAGCTTCTGGGTAAGCAGCTGCTAAATCAACACCTTGACCAGCCATGAACCAAGAAGGCATGAACCAGATGATTGGACCAAGCGTCATTAGTACACAAGCAAGCAGTGCTGCTTTACGTGCGTTGTTTGAATCTTTTGCAGCAAGGTAACGGTAAGAGTTAAGCATGTTGTTGGTAATGCTGAACTGCTTTAAGAAGATGAACACAGCCCAGATGCTGAAGATGCTCATGTAGTTAAGGTTGTCACCCGTGATGAACGAATCCGTTGGGAAGTCGCTAATGATCTGCGTAACACCGCCACCGTGGTAAATAGCAACGACTGCACATGTCACCGTTACTGCCATGATGATAACCATCTGCATAAAGTCAGATGCGATTACCGCCCAAGAGCCGCCCGTCACTGACATAATCAGTACAACCAGACCCGTTAGGATAATCGTTGTTGTCATATCAAAGCCGAAGATACCCGATGCGATGATTGCTAGACCATTCAACCAAATACCTGCAGAGATAACGCTGTTTGGCATACCAGACCAAGTAAATACTTGCTCATTCACCTTACCAAAACGCATACGAATCGCTTCAATTACCGTCACAACACGCAGTTGACGGAACTTCGGAGCGAAGTAAAGGTAGTTCATTAGGTAACCGAATGCGTTCGCGATGAAGATAATCGCTACGGCAAAGCCATCGGTAAAGGCTTTACCTGCTGCACCAGTAAATGTCCAAGCACTGAACTGAGTCATAAATGCGGTTGCACCTACCATCCACCACAGCATATTACCTCCCCCACGGAAGTAATCACTTGTCGTACTTGTAAACGTTCGAAACATCCACCCTATCGCAATTAAGAATAGGAAGTAGATGCCAACTATCAGGGTATTGAGTTCCATCGTTAGACCTTTTATTTATGTTTTTTTGTTGAGGTCACTATAAATAAATGGCAAGTATATTTGTACTACAATAATCCAAATACGTGACAATGATCTTACAGTCTGACACTCAATTAATCATACAAGTGATCGAGTTAAAAGTTGCACCACCTAGGAGCGCAATTCCTCAAGTCAGTGCAGTTATCCGCACTAAATTTCGACCAAACCCCGAAAAACATGAATAAAGTCTCTAAAAATCGAAGATTCATCGTTAAAAACTATTATTCTTGACGATCAAAGCTTAAAGAAGAGCAGCAAAAATATCGTTAGATATAATTTATAAAAATGAATTAAACCAATATATTTGTAGTACAAATAAGATCGATAATTTGCTTTTAAAAGTTCCCTATATTAGGCAGCCAATAATGAAAACTTGAAAACCACTATTAGATACTGACAGGGATACACGGAAGTGAAATGCTTTTAACACACCCGTTACACTTTCCCCGTCCAATAAAAAGGTGTCATTATGAAGAAATACGTTCCAATCTTAATTGCTCTTAGTACGGTATCTTCTATGAGCTATGCAGCAACACCGCGTGAAGATGCTGTTGACTACTTACAGATGCGTAAAGGCGTGGCTTACCAAGTAAACCATTCAAAACCTTTCACTGGTCAATTTGAAGAGAAGTTCGATAACGGCCAAGTCGCGACCCAAGCTCAGTTTGCCGATGGCTTAGAACTTGGGCTAGAAACTAACTGGTATCCGAATGGCCAAGTCGCTTCTAAAGTGAATTACGTAAAAGGTGAACTGCAAGGCAAAGCTGAAACCTGGTATCCAAACGGACAGAAAAAAGCAGAACTCAATTATAAAGACAATGAACTATCAGGCACCGCCTCTCGCTGGTATCCCAATGGGGAACAAAGCCTGACAGCTGAATACAGCGACGGACAAAAAGATGGATTGGTAACGGACTACTACCCGAACGGTAATAAGGCCAGCCAAGCGCAGTTTGATGAAGGTGAAGTCGCGAACGGAAAACTTACTCGCTGGAATACTAACGGTGACAAAGTGGAAGAACTGACCTTTAAAGATCACAAAGTCACCTCTAAACAGGTGTGGATGCCTACAGAAAGCTAAGCCTCAAGAACAGCTCTCACGGAGCTCTTTGATATAACTAAACGCCTGCTGTTAAAGTTTGCAGCTACACGTCTGCAACTAAGAGACAAGAGAAGAGAAGAGAAGAGAAGGGAAACGAACATTCATGTGATTAAGCGTGAATGTTCGTGGCTTTGATGCTGTAACAGACTCACTTGAGCGTGTTGTCATCAACCTAAAAGCCTATTCTTAAGCCGCGGTTTACACGCTTATTGAGGGTGTCCCGAATTCTGTGTAACTGTCTAGACTTAAGCCTTTAAGGCTAAGGATGGACAATATGGATAAGAAAGCACTTGAAGCGTTTGCTCGTGAAGCAG
>NZ_VTXG01000044.1:0-27433 GCF_013114515.1 Vibrio sp. AIC-3
GTACGAGTCACTGAAAGTATATTCGGAACCGCCGTATGCGACCCACGCTTGTACGGTGGTGTGAGAGGACGGAGGCTGCGAGGCCTCCTCCTACTCGATTCTGTGAACAATCGAATTCTTTACTAATCCGCTTCTGAAAATTCTCTAAGCGCACTCATTGCGGCTTCAGCTTTGTCTTTCTGAACGAAGATATGGTCGTGATAAAAGCCAGCAATCACGTTGGCGCTAATGCCGTAAGAACCAAGCTTGGTGGCAAAGGCTGCTGTTAATCCAACCGCTTCAAGACTGGAATGTACCGACAATGTAATCAGGCTAAACACACCATCGAAGTCTAGCTGAGCTTTGGTCGCAACTTCTTCTTTCAGAACCAGTGTTAAACCTTCTTTCTCACGAAAAGTCGAGATTGGATTGAGCTGAACATAGTCTGCCAATCCCCCGCCTACAGTACAAAAAACATAGCTCCCGTCGATTAATTCTGGTGACATGGATTTCAGTAGAAGGTCTAGGTCGGTAATGGCAGCCATAGTCAGTTTCCCTGCGTGAATAAGCTAATTGATGATGTATGCAGTCACGATAGAAGCAACTGACAGTTAAGTAAAATTAATGATTTTAATTCTGCATCAGTTTTACTAATGGCAAGTTTTCCTCCTTAGTGATGGCATCGTACTTCTACCAACTTGTCGATTGTTCCATCTCGTCAGATAAATGGTCGATAAAGGCTCTTAACAGCGGTGTGACTTGTTTACGCGTTCCATAAATAGCATGAACACCGAGCGTTTTAGGTTGCCATTCAGAAAGCAGTGGCACTAATAGACCATCACGCATCAAGGTTTCCACTGAAGGGAAGGGCAGTAAACAGATACCGTTGCCTTTGAGTGTGGCAGAAAGCAGAACCTCTGAGGTGTTTGCACTGATATTCCCTTTAATCGGAACCGATTCGAGCCCATTGGGGCCATTGAACGTCCAAGCGGTTTTGCCAAAGTAACTGAACGATAAACAGTTGTGGTGCGCTAGATCTTGGGCTTCTGTGGGTGTGCCTTTCTCTTTTAGATATTGAGGCGATGCGCAAATCACGGAGCGGCATTCACCGATCTGCTTCGCGACAATATTGGGCGTCAGTTCGTTGGTTATGCGAATGGCCAAATCGATGCGTGACTCAACCAGGTTGACGGTCTGATCAGTCGAGATAATGTCGATAGAAACCTCTGGCCATTTGGCGATGAAGCGACTAATTGATTCCATCAAGAAGCTATCGACAATCGAGTAGCTCGCAGTAATACGCAGCTGACCTTTTAAATGCTCTCGGTTTTGGTTTCTGATCCCAGCTAGGGATGTTTCCAGTGCCAAAAGTTCTCTGGCGACCTCAAGTGTTTCTTTACCTGCGCTGGTTAAACTCAAGCTTCGTGTTGTTCTGTGAAGCAAGCGTGTGTCCATCCATGTTTCTAACTCACCCAAATAACGAGTGACCTTGGTTCGTGAGAGATCAAGGTGCTCTGCCGCTGCGCTCAAACTGCCACGTTCCACTATGGTGACAAAGACATTCATTGCCTCGAGTTTATCCATTGTTTTATTGCCTAGAGAATTAAACCGACCTCAGTATATGTCCGAAAACTGCAATAGTTAAAGTCAATTTGATATCTATTTCATCTAAAAACAATCAAATAAGATATTTGGACATTCAACGAGTTGGCAGGTGTTCAACTCCAAGTATCGGAATAAAGCCATGAATACGTTATCGAAAAACCTGTTATTAAAAAGCATGCTTTTAGGAACCATAAGCCTAGGAACCGTGCTGGCATCAAGTGTTGCTTTAGCTGCGGATCTGAACATCACTCACTATAACCCCGGTGAGAACGCGATATTCCCTGCAAGCTCGGTATTGGTTTCGGGTGAGAAAGAAGTGATTCTATTTGACGCACAATTCAGTGTCGCAGACGGACAAAATTTGGTGGAGCAAATCAAAGCCACAGGCAAAAAATTATCGATGGTTTACATCAGCAGCGGCGACCCAGATTACTACTTTGGTTTGGAACCGATAGTTTCGGCATTTCCTAACGTTAAAGTCGTTGCCAGTGAAGCCGTTGTCGCGCATATCAAACGCACCAAAGATGCAAAGCTTGAATACTGGGGGCCTATATTAGAAGGCAACGCGCCCTCTAAGGTGATTGTTCCAATGGTGATGAACGACACAACATTAAGCATCGAAGGTGAAACCATCGAAGTGAAAGAGATAAATACACACCAAGCTTACCTATGGGTTCCGTCTGAAAAAACGGTGTTTGGTGGCGTGTCGGTGTATAGCGGTGTGCATGTATGGATGGCAGATACTGCATCGAAAGAGATTCGTAGCCAGTGGTCACAATCGTTGGAGCGTATGAAAGCACTAGAGCCAGAGGTTGTAATTCCGGGTCACTATTTAGGTGAAATGCCAACAGGAATAAATGCAGTTCACTTCACGAAGGATTATGTGGCTGATATTGAAAAAGCGTTGGCGAGCAAAAGTAATCCAACATCGGTCGAGATCAGTGATTACATGAAGAAAGCCTACCCGAAATTTGAGGCTACGGAAGGCGATTTAGAACTTGGCGCGAAAGTGCTAAGCGGCGAGATGACTTGGCACTAGAGTTGATTATCTCGGTTGTGTCCCAGAACAGTCTGAAGATTGTATGCTATATTTATTGGTGATACACAACTGGAGATATCGATGATCTGGCTTTCAGTGAAAGTACTACAGATTGGACTTGTCTATGGATACAGGAAGTATCAAAAAACGAAAAGAGCTCCAGCTTAGGAGCTCTTTTTTTGTTTCGGAGAGACGACTTTCTATTTCAAGTGAGAAAGAAAATCAGCATTTACCCGGTTTACTGTTAGTAGTCAGATTAGCCTAGTAGCCAGATCCGCCCTGCAACTCAATATCACCAATAAGCGAAAGTATGTTGAAAATAGAACCCATTACTCCTCACATCGGCGCTCGTATTCACGAACTAGAGCTTTCTACATGCAGTGCTGATGAACTCGATAAGGTGTATCAGGCACTTATTGCCCATCAAGTGATCTTTCTCGACGGGCAGACTTTGTCTCCAGAACAACACTTGATGATTGCACAGCGCTTTGGAACGTTAGAACCTGCACATCCTTTCTTCCCTCGCGTGGAAAGTGCGCCACAGGTGAGTGTGATTGAAACAACCCGTGGCAATGCGCCAAAGGAAAGTTATTGGCATACCGACTTAACGTGGCGCAGCTTGCCGTCGAAAGCTTCCCTGTTGCATGCTCAACACATTCCAAGCATTGGTGGTGACACTATCTGGTGTTCTATGACTGCGGTTTTTGAATCTCTACATGAAGATATGAAAGCTAAGTTGAGAGGGTTGTCGGCGACTCATTCGCTTGTGGCCTTTGAAGGTATAGAATCAGAAGACATTGATCTCGATTGGCACAAATCCTTGATTAAAACAGCACAGGAGAATCCGCCAGTGGTTCACTCTGTTGTTCAAGTTCATCCTGAAACGGATAAAGAAACGCTCTGTATCAATGAACAGTTTACTCGTTATATCAACGAACTCGACCGCAAAGAGAGTGATGTTTTACTCAGCCAACTGTTTGAAATTGCGAGACGCCCTGAGTTTCAAGTTCGTTTCAAATGGGACAACGGCTCAATGGCGATCTGGGATAACAGGGTAACGCAACATTACGCAGTGATAGATTACGGGGATACTCCAAGAAAAATGCATCGAGTAACAGTGACATAGCGGTAAGCTGAACACAGTTATC
Organism: Vibrio sp. AIC-3; assembly: GCF_013114515.1. Lineage (NCBI taxonomy): Bacteria > Pseudomonadati > Pseudomonadota > Gammaproteobacteria > Vibrionales > Vibrionaceae > Vibrio > Vibrio sp. AIC-3. Next base: position 3,772 of record NZ_VTXG01000044.1, read on the forward strand.
AAAAGAACACCGCGCATGCCCATCCCTGAACCAAGCACTCGTACTTAAATTTAAGCGTCAGCAGGGTGCATCATTCATCTACGCTTAATAATAAAAACAAATGCGTTGGTACATATTTGATTGAAACCTCACTGCTCGGACGTGATGTGTAATATAATCGGCGCCAAAATATAAGTATAAAAACCAAATCATAGAATTAATAAACGTCAGGGCTTAGAGAGCAAAGTATTTCGTATGAACGCGATTCGTAAAGTTTACCAGTACGCAGAACCGAATTTAACCCTCGTGGGTTGGATGGGCTTTGTCGGCTTCCCAATTTACTACATTGTGTGGGAGTTTTTGTTCCCGCAACCCTACGAAAACTTAGCGCTTCGCCTGTTTTGCTCGGTATTGTTCTTTGGCATTATATTTCGCAATCGCGTCCCATTTGAATGGCGAAAATACCTTCCGGCTTATTATCAAGTTGCCGTAACTATCTGTTTGCCAGGTTTCTTCTTCTACATGCTGCTAATGAATAATTGGTCCAACGTTTGGGTTATGTCATTCATGTCGGCTATTTTCCTCCATATTTTATTGGTGCACGTGACGAGAGTGATGTTTGCACAAACCTTTGCCGGTATTGGGATTGCTACCTTGTGCGCTTGGATTGCACAAGGCTTCTACCTCGAACTCACAATGGATTGGACGCATGTGCCAATCTTTTTGTTTATCTACCTATTCGGCAACTTGTTCTACTTCCGCAATCAGGTGGAACATGAAAACAAGGTGTCATTGGCGAAGTCTTTTGGTGCGGGTATTGCCCATGAGATGCGAAACCCTCTAAGCGGATTACTTACCTCTATTGATGTCATGCAGTCCATATTGCCGAACCCTAAAAGTGGCGATCAAAAAGGGCAATATGCGTTAAGCAATGAAGAAGTGATTCAGTTGCGTGAAGTGGGCGATGAAGCGATGGAGATCATTCATTCCGGTAACGAAACGATAGATCTGTTACTGACTTCAATTGATGAAAACCGAGTCTCTCGATCTACGTTTAAGAAGCATTCAGCGCAAGCGGTGGTTGAGGATGCGATAGACAGTTTCAATTACAAGCGCTCTGCTGATAAGTCAGCAATCTCCTTGGATGTGCAGAGTAACTTTGAGTTCTTGGGTAGCGACACCTTGTTGAAATACGTCATGTATAATCTGTTCAAGAATGCGTTCCATCATCGTAGCCCTGAAGATTTTCATATTCATGTCACCATGTGTAGTGATGAAGTGGCCAATCAAATAATGGTTACCGATAACGGATCAGGCATCTCAAATGATGTGATTCGACGCATTTTTCAGGACTTTTATACTACTGGCCAATCGGGTAATTACGGCTTAGGTTTGCCATTTTGTCAGAAGGTAATGCGCTCGTTTGGTGGTGAAATTAAATGTCAGTCTGAAGTGGATCAATGGACACAGTTCACGATGACTTTTCCGTCTTTGTCTTCCCATTCGGTGAAAGAAATCAAGAATGAACTGACTAAACTTAAGACTGTGCTAATGGTGAGTGACCAGAAAGTTCTCACCAATAAAATGACTGAGGTAGCCCGTTTTATGGGGTTTGAGCTCACGGTGTTGGATGTAGCATCAGCGCTTAAAAATAAGGAATACCAGTTCGAATTCGACTTGATATTCGTTGACATGGAGAGCTTGGATTTAAGAGCAAGTTGCCTCGATAGGGTTGAATCTTTACTTTCATTCACTGAAGCTCGAATCATCTATTTGTATGAACATCACCCAATTAAACGTGTCCGAAACGTTGCTTTTGAACCTATTTGGGTGGAAACACAAGTTTGGCTACTGAATACCAAGGCGACCATCGAACGCTTACTTTTCGACTCCAACTATGTGATGCCATCAGTTTCTGTAAAACCGTTAGAGGCTACCAATAAGCGCACGATCATGGTGGTCGATGATAACGAATCTCTGCGCCGATTTACCGCGATGTTATTGGAAAAGCAGGGTTTTGATGTCGTGCAGAAAGAAGATGGGCAACAAGCCTTAGACGCGTTGGACAGCGATGATATTGATTTAATTCTGATGGATATCGAGATGCCAATCATGGACGGTGTTGAAGCTTCTCGTCGAATTCGAAGCGCTAACAAAGCATACTCTTCAGTGCCAATTATTGCTCACACGGGTGACAGTTCTCCCGTTACCTTGGAAAAGATGGAATCATCAGGCATGTCGGACTTTATTGTTAAACCTGCCGATAAAAACCGACTGTTTGATAAAATTGCTCACTGGATTTAGCGGGTGTAATAGTCTGAAGTTCACGGCCATTGGGTAGACATAGATTCAAGAAAGAGCTCAGCGAATTGCTGGGCTCTTTTTGTATCGCGACATGATAGCGTCCATTCAGTCCTGCCGTTGGTGTTGGTTATAAATATGGTTCGAAAAAGGTTACACGAACTCTAACTCGGGGTGATGGTACGCTTCGTGACAAACCGTGAGCACATGGTCAATGTCTCTTGGTGTCATATCGGCATTCACTGAAAAACGGATGATGTTTTTGTTCTTGCCAGTCGCAGGGCGGCAGAATACCGCACCGAACACATCACGTTCTTCTAAGAAGTCACGCACACGTTCAGTGTTTCTTTCATTGCCGCACTCTAGCGCTACAATTTGAGACTCACTGCGGATGTTAAAGCCAATCCGTTTGAGACCGGTAGTAAGCGATTTAGCGCTTTTGAATAAGGCTTCTCGTTTGTCTTCTGCGCCTTTTATTACCTCTAATGTTTTCTCTAAACGAACCACTTCTTGTGGTAACACTGTTGAGCTAAAAATCGCAGGGTACGCCACAAACGGCAAGGTTTTAGACAGTTGTTTAGGGCCAAGGATTGCCCCAGCGCGATAAGCAAAGGTTTTTGCCAAGCTAACGGTGATGAAGTCGACTTGGTTGGTGAGCCCCAATGCTTGCACTAAGCCTGCACCATTCTCTCCATGTGTACCCAGTGAATGGGATTCATCAACGACGACCGCACAATCAAACTCTTGCGCCATTTCGTAGATGTCGCGCAGTGGGGCAATGGTGCCTATTGTGCTGTAAACCGAGTCGACAACAATGACACCTGAGCCGTGGCGCTCTAACTGTTTGCGTAGGTGATTCATATTGTTATGCATAAACGGATGGGCAACTGCGCCGGCAGCCCGAATCCCTTCCCATAGCGACATGTGTGCAAGGAAATCAATATACACAGGTGTGCCCGGTGGGCAGATGGTTTGCAATAGCCCAATATTGGCCGCCCAGCCCGATTGAGAAAGCAAACAGCTCTCCATTCCAACATAGTTCGCAAGCTTAGTTTCGAACGCAGGTTTAGACTGCTCATTTTGTAAGAAAATCGCAGACATCACCACGTTGTCATCGTGCTCACAGATCGCCGCTTGATGGGCTTGTTGGATCTGTTTGTTGTGTGACAGCGCTAAGTAATCATTGCTCTGCATCACAACGGAATTACGCTGGGGGCGTTTACCCAATACTAAATGCTTCTGGCTTTGGTTCTGGGTAATCAGGTCTTGAATATAGAAGTTCAAGCGTTCTTCGATAAAGGAAGGTAGTGGTTTGTTTTTTGTTTTATCACTCATAATAGTTCTCTTCAAATACAGGAAAACGCCAGCGCTGACGGCTGTATATTGACGATAAAAAGTGATGTGTCATTAGCCAAGTTGCATAATTTTGTGGGTGCTTGCAAACTCAGCATTTAAGGGTTTTGAGGCGAGTGGGTTTCCTTACGGTTCGGGGCTTTACCCGAATTAAGATAGGAATAATAGCCTTCTTTTTTATGACAAAAGGCTATTAGAATTCGGCATTCGAAGGCATTTAAAAAAGCGGATTTTGAAAGGCTACGTGCTACGTGCTGTTAGCTGTGAATATGGATAAGCTCGATTAAGGCATCCAATTGCTGCTTGGCTCCACCCTCTAACGAATACCCAATATTGATGCGTAAGCAATTGCTGTAAAGGTCGAGAGTGCTGAACAGGTGTCCAAGCCTAATATCAATGTTCTTCTCGGTAATGCCCTGAGCAAAGGCTGACTGGTTCAAGCTTGGGATTTGCAGCCAAAGCACCATGCCACCTTGTGGATTACTTATCTTCACATCTTGAGGAAGGTGCTGAGCCAAATAACTTAGGTATTGTTGGCGCAAAGACAAGATCTGAGTGCATCTTCTCCTCACGTGCTTAGCGTATTGGCCAGATCCAATAAAGTCAGCAACCGCAAGCTGAGTGGGCAGGGCAACGCCGTAGCTCGCAGCTGAGAACTGAGCCTTGTATTCGTTGATAAACCTGCCCGGCAAGCACCATCCCAAACGGTAACTCGGTGACAAACTTTTCGATACTGATCCACACCATAAGACAAAACCGCCTTTGTCGTAGTATTTCGCGGGGAGCGGCGTGTGTGAGGAGTAGGACAGTTCCAGATACACATCATCTTCCATGATCGGCACTCGATAGTGATTCGCTAATTCAGCCAGTTTCTGCTTTTGAGTGGCTGACATGTTGATCCCTTGAGGGTTCATATGAGAGGTACAAAAGATCGCGGCATCGACTTGTTTATTTTTCAAATGCGCTTCCAGTTGTTGCAAGTCGACACCATCATCTAGAGACGGGATCTCGATGATTTTTCGCGACATTTGTCCGAGCAATTCCAGAATACCGTTGAAACATGGCGAGCTAATAGCGATGGTGTCGCCTTCTTTAGTGCAAGATTCAAGTGCGGCCTTAATCGCAGACATACAGCCAGCCGTAATCACCATCTCTTCAGGTGAAAAGTGCACATCGAGCTTGGCAAAATGAGTGGATAATGCCTGTCGTAAAATCGGCTCACCTTGTGTATCTGGGTAATGGTTAAGCCTGTTGCTCATACGCCTAATAGCGCGACGAAAACTTCGTTCCAGTTCAACGATCGACTGCTCATCATTAGTGGTGCTCGAAACCCCTAAAGGCCCATTGATTGAGTTGTGAGTCGATGAGGTTTGCCTAACGCTGGACACCTTACTCTCAAACTGTGCCCACTCTGGGGTTGAGTGAGATGGTTTGTGAGGCGAGACAAAATACCCCGCTTGCGGTCGAGAATGTATCCAGCCTTGTGATTCCAGTTCTTGGTAACAGCTGACCACGGTCGACATGCTGATGGCTTGTTGTTTGGCCAATTGACGTAGCGAAGGCATGCGTCCGCCTTCCGGTCTTTTGCCGGTTTCTATCTCATCGATAAACTGATTGGCTAGCTTTCTGTAGATACTCATTGTCACGACCGCCATTAACTGTACTGGTTTTTATTGTAAAAATTGTATCTGTACTGGTTTTATTGTTCAAGGGATACTCATTCGAAACAAAGGAGGGGTCAGTATGAAAAGAAATGATTTGTTGTTAGCGGTATTCGTCATGGCGATTTGGGGATTCAACTTCTCGATGATCAAAATGGGTGTGACTAATGTTCATCCGTTGTTAGCAACCGCCGCGCGTTTTTCGCTAGCGGTGATTCCGGTGATATTTTTTGTAGCGAGACCTAATGTCGCTTGGCGCTACTTAGTCAGTTATGGCTTTGTGTTCGGTGTGGGTATTTGGGGGATGGCTTCATGGTCGATCACTGCTGGTTTATCGTCTGGGCTTTCATCGGTCTTACTTTCAACCAACGTATTAATCGGCATGGCGGTTGGCGTGTGGGTGTTCAAGGAGAGTGCTTCCGTTCGTAAGTTATTGGGTGCGATGCTAGCCATGTGTGCGTTGGCGGTATTGGTATCAGCAGCTACGGGTAATGTCACCGTTAATGGCGTGATCTTGATTATGATTGCGGCGTGCAGTTGGACCTTGATGGGCGTGATTGTTAAGGCATCTAAAACCACTCAAGCATTTGCATTTAATGTCTGGGGGATGTTGTTTGCTCCGGTGCCATTGGTGCTATTTGCAGTGATGCTACACGGTGACCAAATAATCTGGCAGGGCATCGAACAGTGGGATTGGAACACGACGATTGCGGTGCTGTTTCAAGCTTACCCAACCACGCTATTTGGTTATTGGGTATGGAATAAGCTGCTAATCCAATACCCTTTAAGCATGACCGCGCCGTTAACCTTGTTAGTGCCTATCTTCGCATTGATCAGTGGTTACTTTATGTATGATGAGGTGCTGTCTGTGGCTCAGGTTGTTGCATCAGTACTGTTTCTCGTCGGGATTGGTTTGATTGTGAAACCTGCGAATACAACGAATACCACAGCGACACAAACACTTGCTGAACAAAAGTGATTGAAGAAAACTGATATTGCATAAGCAGCTTTGAATGACAAATAAGACCTCGCACTTGTGAGGTCTTATTCTATGTCGAAGAAGTGAAGTTATTTAAATAACCAACTTACTAAGCAATCAACTAACCATACACGCAAGTAACTGGCTCTCAAGATCATATTCTATTTCTAGACCGATCATTTCTATTCTGATTTCGATACACTCATCGAGTTCTGATTCCGTCAAGCCATCCTCTGTTAAGTTGTAACCGAAAACCTCAAAAGAACATAGGCTTTTATAAGTGAATTCGAATTAAATTCTGAAATGATACAAATCTTATATTTAATAACGCTTATTTAGTAACCTTTGTTGAGTCCCATATCAAATCAAGTGGCTGATTTTATTGGGTATCGGAGAAAAGTCTCAAAAATTATTATTTAGTTAGCTAAAGTTTTAAATTCTATTAATGGTTGTTTGCATGGAATATAACTCCATTTCGTTACTGTTGAGTAGATGGTTTTTAGCTATATATGTGAAATTTGAAGCGAGTTATCTTTCTGATTTGAAAGAATAATTAAATAGTTAAGATAAAAAAGTTGGCGAAAATCAGAAGCTTGGCATACACTTTCCTTGTAAATGACCTTATCTCATTGATTGAATAGGGTAAATGCTTTGGCGCTACTGGCGATGGTAGCAATGTTTAACATAGCTTTGAGGAAAGTTTTATGGCACTCACGAAGGCCGATTTGGCTGAGAACCTGTTTGAGACACTCGGATACAGCAAGCGGGATGCCAAGGAAACGGTTGAAGTGTTTTTCGAAGAAGTTCGTAAAGCACTCGAAAATGGCGAACAGGTAAAACTGTCTGGTTTTGGTAATTTTGATCTTCGCGAGAAAAACGAGCGACCTGGTCGTAACCCGAAAACTGGTGAAGACATTCCAATTTCTGCTCGACGTGTTGTTACTTTCAGACCGGGACAAAAACTAAAGGCCCGCGTTGAAAATATTAAAATCGAGAAGTAGCCAAGCAATAGACCACGCCTAGCGTGGTCTTTTTGTATCTGCATAGAGTTTAAGCTAAACGCATTTCTTTAATTTTTAGTAACCTTTCTCAAACTCCATCTATTTACTGTCCGGTAAGAACTTGCTTTAGATGCGAAAACAGAGGCTAGGCCTCTGACTTTGAATCTTCACTCTAAAGGGCTTGTTGAACCTTACTTGCGATGTCTTCAGACACCCAAGGCTTCCATACCTGTGGTGAGCTTTCTAGAAAGTAATACATGGCTTCTTCGGCGTCGGCTTGGTTGTCTTCCATCCAGGCCAGCAACTCACTCATTTGTTTATTGGTAAAACCACGCTTTTCAAAGTATTGGTAGGCAAGAGGTTCGTTATTAGCAAAGGCTTCTGTGGTGATTGTGTGAACCGGTGCTGGTGGATACATGGTCACTTTAGGAGATTCACAATCAGGTTGTGTCGTACAGTTACGGAATTCCTCAGTGTCAGTACCACTTCCGAAATCAACCTTCACCATTTCATACTTACCTAGCACAGGCGTAGGCGACCAGTAATATCCAAACCATGCTTTTTTGCGTTCGTAAGCTTTCGCTATCGTACCTGCTAAAGCGGCGCCTGAGCCGGGATCAACCATTTCAAAATTGTGATCTTCTAACTTAAGCGCATCGAACAGGTGACCGGAGGTAATCTGACAAGTCCAACCCGCAGGGCAGCTATAAAACGCAAACTTCTCATCATCTTCTGGGTGTTCAAACAGCTTTGCGTTTTTAATCACACCTTCAATGGTTGTAAGCTCTGGGTACTGTTCAACAAGGTAGTTTGGTACCCAGAAACCTTCTTCACCGCCGTTGACCCAAGACTTGCCCGCGTAACGTAGACGCTTATCCGCAACACCCTTATCCAACGCTTCTTTGATGCCATTAGTCCAAAGCTCTGGCGCAACATCAGGTTGACCTTTTTCAATCATTGACGTGCCCGTAGGGACGCTATCACCGGGGATTAAGTCCGCTTCACAGCCGTAGCCGTTATTCAAAATGAATTGGTCGACATGAGCAATAGGCTCGCCGAGTTCCAGTTCATGTCTGCAATGGTGATCTTTCCGCATTCGTCAGCACTAGCGTGTACAGAAAACGCAGCAAGTAGCGCGATGGAAAGCATGGATTTGTTATTCTGCATTGACGTAATTCCTTTTCTTGTCAGAAGCTTATTCGCTATAGAAACAGAAATGTTCGACGGAGAAAAGAGACTGAGATCTAAATTTAAACGATCTGATTATTTGGGATAGGAAGTGGAGAGGCTACTCAACAAGTACTAAAAAGGGCTGCGAGTGCAGCCCTTGTGATGTTTATTGGAATAGCCTATCTATGTGTTAAGCCGCTTTAATGTGCGTTGTAATGTACGGTTGCCATGCTTGTTGGTAAAGCTCTAAAGATTGGCGTCGTAGGCTATTGATTTGTGCCGCTTCGATATCGTTGATTGGGCGGTGTTCTGCAATTGCGTGACGCTCAATGCCTTGGATAATTTCGTACAGCTCGTGCTCAGGACCACTTTTCACGTCAGCAATCGCTTTTAAGTGAAGTTGAACCTCTGCAATGATGTTGGTTTTAGGCAAACGAACCAACAAGTTAAGGTCACGGTAACCAGAGTCAGCCGGCGATTTAAACTTATTTTTCAGCTTAACAACGTCTGCTTCACGGCTTAGCGCTTCGTAAACTTCAACCAAGCTCTCTACATCGTTCGCGATGATAGTTGCACGGGCTAAGTCGGTAATTTTTGTCACATCACCATCAAGCTCAAGGGCGATTTTTTCTTCTGCGCGAGCTTGAGATTTAACGCCAGCAAATAGCGCTTCAGAATTGGTGAGTAGGGCAGTACTTTTACAGATAGTTTCTAGTTCAGCTTGGCCTTGATGCGCTTTGCTGTACAAAATATCGAAGTCGGTGTAAAGCTGAGTCGGGCGTGAGTCGAAGGCTTTGATGCCGTAAAGGCCGCTCAAACTATGACGGAATACGTTTGAAGATACTTGGTTTTGCGCAGGAGTGCGCGTTTGATCTGTTGAACTTGTTGAAACAGGTGCTGCTGCGAATGCAGGCGCTCGGCTCAATACCAAAAGCATTAGGGCCGTCGTACGGAGAAATACACTCATTCAAACTCCAAAATACAAGGTTACAAAAAACGGGTAGTCAAAAGGGGTAACCAGTAACGCAAAAGAGTAAAAACAGCTTAACTAAACTCACTACATATTTAATGGGGCTAGCTAAGACAGAAACCAACTCTAACGTTTAATATTGCTTTAAAATGTGAAGATATAGACAAATAATCCAACCGTTAGTTCCGCAATTATCAGAACTTTGAACTTAGCCAGTTTCTGATTTTATCGAAATCAATTTAGTACTTTAAACCAAGCTAAGGTTGCTCTTACCTCTCTATACTGTACCCTTGCATTATGACTGTTTAACATGAACGAAAGATGAATAATCCTGAATTTTGGCACAATAAATGGGCAGCCAACCAAATTGGTTTCCACCTCGAAGATGTAAACCCACTTCTGATTAAATTTTGGGAAAATACTGAGCCTAGCTACGAGAAGAGTGTGTTTGTTCCACTTTGTGGCAAAAGTGAAGATCTGATTTGGCTAGCTTCAAAGCATGAAGAGGTTCAAGGTGTCGAGTTAAGCCAGATTGCGGTTCGCGCATTTTTTGCAGAGCACCTTTATACCCCGACTGTGACTCAAATTAGCGGTCAGCACGAGCTCTACCAATTCGATGAATTGAGTGTTTACACGGGAGACTACTTCACAGCGCCTATTCAGCCTGTTGACATTATTTATGATCGCGCGTCTTTAGTCGCATTGCCTGAAGAGATGCGAGTGCAGTACGTAGAGCGCTTAAAACAACTGCTGAAACCGGGTGGTAAGATTCTTTTGGTAACACTGGATTACGACCAAAACGAAATGGCTGGGCCTCCGTTTAGCGTGCCTAAGCTAGAAATCGATCAGTTGTTCGCAGGTTATAAGATCACATTGTTGAATCAGGACATCGCAGACGATGAACATCCGAAGATTGCTAAGAAAGGCTTGTCTCGCTTCTGTGAAGAAGTGTATTTGATTGAGTCAGACGCTTAAGTTCAGTCTGCTTAGTTAAGCGAACAGATAACACCAACAAAAAGACGGGCTCGATAGCCCGTCTTTTTATGGTTCAGATTTGAACTCGTGATTGTTCAGAATTGAATAGCAGGTTAGTAAATCACTTTTACTTTTGACGCGCTCTCAATGGCATCTTCAATCGCTGTTTCTGTGCTGTTACGACGAGTCAGCGCCACACCTAAACGACGGCGACCATCGATATCAGGCTTACCAAACAGGCGAACTTGTGTTTGTGGTGCGTCTAGCGCCTCTGTAAGACCTTCAAAACGAATGTTAGTTGAAGTGCCTTGGCCTAGAATAACCGCTGATGCACAAGGGCCGTATTGCGTGATGGATTTGATCGGCATACCCGTAAAGGCTCGTACGTGCAGTGCGAATTCCGATGAGTCTTGAGACATCAATGTTACTAGGCCTGTATCGTGTGGGCGAGGGGATACTTCGTTGAAGATAACGTGATCGCCTTTAACAAACAGCTCGACACCAAAGATACCGTGGCCACCTAGTGCATTAACCACTTGTTCAGCCGTGTATTGCGCGGCTTTAAGTGCGTTGTCTGACATCACTTGTGGCTGCCATGATTCGCGGTAATCACCGTCTTCTTGGCGGTGACCGATAGGCGCACAGAAGTGAACACCGTCGACTGCGCGAACGGTAAGTAGCGTAATTTCGTAATCGAAGTCGATGAAGCCTTCAACGATTACACGACCCGCGCCAGTACGACCGCCTTCTTGTGCGTAGTCCCAAGACTTCTGAATGTCTTCCTTTGTTTTGATAACGCTTTGGCCTTTACCTGAAGAGCTCATTACTGGCTTAACAACGCAAGGCATGCCCACGAATTCAACAGCGGAAGCGAAGTCTTCAAAGGTGTCTGCAAAGCGGTAAGGTGAAGTGCTCAGTTTGAGTTCTTCTGCGGCTAGACGACGGATACCTTCGCGGTTCATCGTTAGCTTGGTCGCATTCGCAGTTGGAACGACATTTAAGCCTTGCGCTTCTAGCTCTACCAACTTGCTGGTGGCAATAGCTTCAATTTCAGGAACCACATAATCTGGCTTTTCTAGTTCAATGATCGCTTGAAGTGCATCGCCGTCTAACATGTCTAATACATGGCTACGATGCGCAACTTGCATCGCTGGTGCGTCTGCATAACGGTCACAAGCAATAACTTCCAAACCTAAACGTTGGCACTCGATAGCAACTTCTTTGCCGAGTTCACCTGAACCTAATAGAAGTACACGAGTAGCATTTTCACGAGTAGCAGTACCAAACATAGAAATTCCTTCCGATCTTTTGAACGATTGATTGAAAACGGGGTGATCATACTTATTTTAATGACAAAAGCAAACGTTTGCGCAAGTTGTTGCTTTAATTACAGGCATAAAAAAAGCAGCCCTGTTAATTAGGGCTGCTTATTTAAATTTTTGTTAATTATATGTACTTAGATTGCTAAGTAAGTCACTGGAATGTCGGGATTAATCGCTTCTAATGTAGATTGCGTATCCGCTAGGTGACTGATGCTACCTTCTGCGATTTCAACCAAAGCAGCACTTTCAATTTGTTCGAAATCGAAGCCGGCCAGTTTAAGTTGAATCAACGCCACTTGTAGAGGAGGTAAGCTTGGGTTGAACGCTGCGTTTTCAGCGTAAGCACCGGTGAAAACCTCACCCGACGTCAGTTGTAGTGAAACACCACTTAGGTTTTTGGTGTAAGGAGCATGGCTGCGGTTTAGTGCTGCTACCGCTTCTACAACAATAGGCGTTGTTTCTTCGGTCGTGTATTTATGATCAAGTTTTGTCATTAAGCCAGTTGTTACACCTAAATCAGCAGGGCCGAACGAGTCTGGCAGATACTCTTGCAGAGACATTTCATCACGTTGTGGCAGCTGAACTTTAAGTTCTTTTGCTGTTGTCAGTTCGTTCATGAATTGACGACAGTGACCACAAGGACTGAAGTTTATGGTGATATCTGAGATACCTAGTTCGCCTTTCATCCAAGCGTGGCTGATTGCAGATTGCTCAGCGTGAACGGTTTGACCAAGTTGAGCACCAGCGATTTCAAGGTTTGCACCAAAATACAGAGTACCAGACAAACCACGCACGATTGCACCAACATAAAAGTCAGATAACGGAGCGTAAGAATACGCTGCGGCAAAAGGAAGTAGCGCAATACGTAGCTCGTCATCCGCTAGACCACTTGCTTGCAGTAGGCTAGCAAATTGTTCTGGAGACAATGTCGCGTCAAAGTTGTCTGCTAATACGATGTCACTCAAAAGCGCTTTCATTGATGATGGAGCACTTTCCAGCGCCAGGGTAATACGACTGTTCATGTTGAATCCTTAATTGACCTTAGGCTTTAAGTTTATGCATTGCTCAGGAATTTTCTGTGATAAAGATCACTATTAAATTGTTGTTGTTACATTGGTTTGCATAATTAGAGTGAGGTCACACTTGAAATCGATTACAAGAGCCATTTATACAGCTGATATCGCACTTATTGCTCGTAAAAGACCGTGACTTGACTGCTATTGCTAAATAAATGTGAATAAAAAGCCCAAACAGACACTGTAATAAACAGCATTCTGGTTGGGCTGAATCGCGTAGTGATCGTTTAGGTTAAGAGTAGAACCAAACCACGAGCGAAAATATACTCGGTGCGATGATTGAGGTAATGACGCCACAAAGCACAAGAGCCAAAGAACTGAATGCTGCATCTTCCTGATTCTTTTCCGCACAAGTCGCGGTGCCTAAAGCGTGAGACACGGTACCCATGGTTAAACCACGGGCGATCGGGCTCTTAATACCAATGAGGTTGTAGATTGGGTAAGCAAAAATTGCCCCAAATAGACCCACAATCAATACCAGTATTGCCGCAATCGCTGCTTCACCACCTAAATGGCTCGATACTTCCATTGCAATTGGCGTGGTGACTGATTTGCCTAACAAGCTCGCAATCAAAGTTAAGTCCGCTTTAAATGCTACTGCGATCACTGCCGTTGTTGTCATCGACATCACACTGCCTAGCGTGCACGCAAAGGTAATGATGCGCCAGTTGGCTCTGATTTGAGGTAGCTGCTCATAAAGTGGGTAAGCAAGTGCAACAACCGCAGGCTGCAGCATGTAGGTAATCCAAGTGTTGTCAGCATAGTAAGTCTCAAACGGTACTCTAAAGAACGTGAGAATCGGAATGATGATACCAATGCTGATAAGCAGGGGGTTACACAGCGGCGAGTTTACTTTTTGACTTACCCAGCGAGCAAATAGGAATACCACGATGGTGAGTAGAATCCACATGATCAGTTACCTCTCGAAAGCAAGCGGTCTAAGAACCATGATAAGGATACTAACACCAATAATGTGCCACCAACGGCGCTCGCCATAATTGGCAATGCGTTCGCGATGAGCATGTCGAAGTGATCTATCAACCCAACACTGATCGGAACAAACAGTAAGATCATTAGGCGGATAATCAAGCTTGCGCCGGGTTGTACCCAGTGCGAAGGAACAATACCAATCACCATGGCGGCAAACAGAATCAACATGCCAAAAATACTGCCAGGGATTGAGGTATCCAAAAAGTGCTGTAACGCGTTACCTGCTGTAAGTGCACCTATGATTAAGGTGAAGGAGATTAAGCAGTAAACCAGTTGGATCAATCTTTCTTTCAAAGTGTTACGTCTCTTGATAATGGAATTAGCTAGCTAACTTTTCTACGTATTGATAAACCGCCTTCAAGATAGCCATTTTCTTCTCGTCGCTTTCATGTTCATGCGCGAGGTTTTCAAGGTTTAGCATGTACTCTTCTAAACGGCTTTCATAAAACTCACGACAATGGTTCGCCCATTTCAATTGCTCAGCTTCGTCGAGCGTCCATGGGAAGTTACGCGCACGGTAACGGAACAGTAACGGTTTAATTCGTTCGTCACTGAAGGTGATATCCAAAGCCGCCAAGTTGTTCGGGTCAGTTTCGCGAATGATTTTCATCGCTGTTTTATCAGCAGGTGAAAAGAAACCGTCGTAAAGGTGTGTATCAACATCATCACTCTTTTCGTACTCGCGCTCTTGTGAATACAGGCCGATCAGTTTTTCGCGGATCTCTGGGTGTTCGCGCAGCAGTGCCAAGTTTTTCAGGCATTGTTGGCGATCGATACCGATGGTTTCAGCATTTTCAGCCGTTAGCGTTTTGGCTGGAGCAAGAATAGGGCACTTGTTTAGCTGAACCAATTTGATGGGTACGGGTAGTTCGTCTTCACCCAGTTCACTGCGTTTGGTATAGAGCCTTTCTCTGAGTTCATCAGCGTCCAGTTCTAACAGTGGGCTTGGATCTTTGGCTAAATCAACCACGATAACCGCATTTTGATTGGTTGGGTGCCAAGCCATAGGCACAATCCAGCTGGTGTAGTTGCAGTCACGGCCAAACATGCCCGAAACGTGCATTAATGGTGTCATGTTTACGATATCAACCAGATCATTCAACTTACGCTTATGACGCATGTTGTAAAGGTAATCGAACATCTTAGGTTGCGCAGCTTTCAGCTTCTTCGCTAACTCGATGGTCGCAATAACATCGGCCATCGCATCGTGCGCGTTCTCATGTTCAATGCCGTTTGCCACAGATAGGTGTTCCAGTTTGAAGCTTGGATAACCTTCTTCGTTCTCTGGCCAAACAATGCCTTCAGGGCGCAGTGCGTGAACAGCGCGCATTACATCTAATAAATCCCAACGCGAGTTGCCGTTCTGCCAGCTCCACGCATATGGGTCGATGAAGTTTCGGTAGCAGGTGTAACGCGTTACCTCGTCATCGAATCGAATACTGTTGTAGCCAAGGCTTGTGGTGTTTGGTTTGGCTAACTCAGCATGGATCTTAGCGATAAACTCTGGTTCAGGAAGACCTTGTGAAGCCGCTTTTTGTGGTGTGATACGGGTGATCAGTGCAGCTTCAGGCGCAGGGAGGTAATCAGCGGGAGGTTGGCAATAGATAACCAGAGGCTCTCCAATAACATTGAAATCTTGGTCGGTACGAACACCCGCAAACTGACTCGGACGGTCTTTTGCTGGGCTAACGCCCCATGTTTCGTAATCGAAAAAGAAGTAGGTTGGCTGATTATCTGAACTCATTGAATTTCCTGAACAGCAAGCGCGGAACGTTTACTGTGGCTGAAGGTTAGTTTTGTTCAGTATCTGATAGTATGCGGTACGCGTGCAACCCAGATCACAAATAAATTGCCGGAAAACGGTGCTTTACTATTCAATCGAGTCAGTGGGGAAGGTTTTGAAACCAATTGAGGCGGTTTCTTAGTTAATACAATCTGTCTATCGTCCGTTTAATCCGATGGAGGCGAGAGTATCAACTGGACTTTCTGCTTCATGGTTAACTCTCGGTTCTTCAAATCTTTGAATATGGCCTTCCATTCTTGAAAGGTGACCACTATCGGATTAAAACTGTTCACGGGTTTGGTGACGCCATAACGTACAGTTTCAACTTCAGGTTCGAATGTACCAAATAACTTATCCCAGATAATAAGAACGCCGGCGTAGTTCTTATCGATGTATTGCGGGTTTTTGCCGTGATGTACTCGATGATGCGAAGGGGTATTAAAGATGTATTCAAGTGGCCCCAAGCTTCGTATCCATTGTGTATGGACGAAGAACTGCAAACCTAGATTGAGAAGCACCACAAAGATGACCCACTTAGGGGCAAAACCTATGATGACCAACGGTATCCAGAAAAGCCACATCCCAGCAAGTGGATACATTAAGCTTTGACGGAAAGCCGTACTGAAGTTCATGCTTTCTGAACTGTGGTGTGCCACGTGTGCTGCCCACATCCAGCGAACACGATGGCTTGCTCTGTGGAACCAGTAATAGCAAAAGTCTTGCAACACCATCAATACAACAAAACTCAGCACGCCCATTTCAATGTCCATTAAGCGCCAGCCGAATAGCCAAAGATACAGCTGCACGACCAATAACCCGGTGAGCAAATCGGAGAGTTGATGCATTCCCGCCAGCGTGAAATTACACATCACTTCTGAAAGCTTATAGCTGGAGTTATCAGGCAGTCGACCTTGCTTCTGACCGATAAAATACTCAGCCAACATGCACACCACGAACAAGGGCGCTAATACCAGCAGTAGCCATTCTGGGTAATTGATTAATGCGTCGATATTCATGTTTTATCCTTGTTGAGACGCCATACGCGTTCTTAGTATCAAGTTTACTTAGACTTGCTCGCCTGAAATTCAGTTAGCAAAATTTCGCTACCAGCGAGCAAAGTGATCTTCTGTTAGGCCAAGAACACCATCGAGTTGATGTGTCACTCCATTGTTGTCTTCAATCGAGCCAGAAAAGTGACCAATGAACTGACGAAAGTTACTTTTTAACAGCCATAAATTGAGCTTTTCGCTGCGATTATTTAAGGGCGTAAAGGTCAGGTTTATACGTCCATCTTGTGATGTTATCTGCCAAGGTAAATTGGTGTCTTGGCGACTAAACGCAAACTGTACCGGGTTAAGTAAGTGCCGAGTTCCATTGATCCATAAAACGTTCTCGCAGCCTCCGGTTTCATTGACGCCTGCTGCGAGGTTCAAGCCAATATCTGTCCCATTGGATTGCGTGTTGATGCTTGCCCAGCGCCAACTGGTTTCACGTCTCATGTAACCCGCTGAAAAGTCATAACCGGCACGAGCTTGTTCGAGAACGAGTGATTCTCCCTTGATTTGGATTTCACCGCTGATGCGCAAAGCATTGTGCTTTTGGGTGTAAGTCCAACCTGAATAACCCGTTGGGCTGCACATCGCCATGGGCAAGCTGTCGGTTTCAGGCTCTAAAGAAATATCGGCCTTGATGAATTTCGTATTCAAGCGAACTCGCCATTGTCCGCCCTCGATATAGAAAGCAATGCTTTGATCTGCAATGCTTGTCTTTCCTTCAAATGGTGAAGGCGTTACATGCTTATCAAACCCTAATGGCCTCAACCAAGATGACTCTTGCAGATGGTTGTTTTCTATGTCGTACAGATAACAAAATGCCGAGCCTAAGTAACGAATATCCGCGATAGCGACGCCGATAATGTGTGTGTCGGTGACGATGCTGACAAACTGGAATTGCTTATAGTGGAAGTGCTTCTGCCAAGGGTTTGCTTTTGAATCCATCGAGTTTCGGTAGTCAAAGTTCTCGATGTTTAGGTGTTTAAGGATGCCATCGAAATGCCCAATGATCGGCTGACCATTAGAATTAATCAAACTGTATGGGGCTGGGTTGGTTTTTATCATTGCGATGGTTCACATTATTTTAACAACTAAAGCCATTGTGCGATGAGTAGCGTAGAATTGGGAGGTCATATTCGGACAAGAGCGCGTTACCAATCACGATTTTGTCAGCATGTGTTGTTAAGGCTGAGTAGTCATGTTGATGGGAATGGGCTCGATATAAGGAGAGACGATTGGAGATTATCGCGGAGTATAAGCCAACCGGACATAGGCACCAGTTGGGTACATTAGATATCGCGCTGCTGTTGAATACGCTAGAGCAACGAGTTATCGATATTGAAAGGCTACTCAATGATGTGGGTTTGCCGAACATGGATTGGCGAGACCCGAATGGAAAGCTGACTTTCGCTGATAAACTTGCGTTATTTAGCGTGGCGAATCAGAGCTTTCCTCACGATGGCTTAGGGCTTTGGCTGGGGGAACACGCTAGCTTGAGCCACTTTGGTGTGTTGGGTTATGCGCTATCGACCAGTCAAAATGTCGGGGAGGCCATCAAGTCGGGCTTTAAATATCTGCGCCTGAACGGTCCTATCTTCTCGGTTAAATTGTTTCTAGATTCCGATCAAGCAGTGATTCAGATTGAGAACACCTTGGAAGTAGGTGATCTCCTGCCTTTCTGCAGTGAATATTTCTTAAGTTCAATCGTCTCTTTGTTCAAAGAACTGACTGGTCATGAATTGGATATTCACACTTTAGCTTTGCCTTATGCTCGTCCCAATTACGCTAAGCTCTATGACGATCGTTTCCAGTGCCCTGTAGTTTTTGAGCAGAGCCATTGTGAATTGCGTTTTGATGCCTCGGTTTTATCACAGACCTTATTGACTCATGATGCCGCGACACTGAAGCGCTATCTTGCGTCTTGCCAGTCGATAGTCGAAACGTTGGACTCTGAGCATCTGCTGACTAATCAGATCAAAACGATCTTTTATCAAACCGCAGGTAGTTTCCCGACTATAGAACAACTCGCGGATGAGTTTGGTTGTAGCTCTCGTACACTCAGGCGAGAGCTAGTGACCCATGAATCCAGTTACCAAATATTACTTACCGAAGTTCGAGTGGAGCTGGCCAAAGAGCTATTACTCGGCACAACCATGAGCATTGATGACATCGGTGAAAGGCTCGGTTATAGCGACCCTGCAAATTTCAGAAGGGCGTTTAAAGGTTGGCTCAATAAAACGCCCGCTCAGTTTCGTGATGGTTTAAGTTAAGGCGTTACTTGCTAAAGAACTGTTCTCTGAAATCGGTGACTTGCTGCTGATAGTAACTGTCCCAATCTTGTTGAGTCCAAGTGGCATAACTTGATGAACGTTGAGAGCCTAAGGTCGCTTTGAGCTGATCCAGTTGCACGTGATAACTCATCACGGTTTGTTGCTGTTGTGCGACTTGTTGTTCTCGCGCGGCAATGTTGCTGGCCTGCGCTTCATCTAAGTAGGCATCTTGAAGGTCGGCTTTGACTGATGCTACTTCAGCAGGGCTATAGCTGCTGGGTATCAAAGATACTGCCAGTTCATATTTTTGAAGCTGTGTTTCGGCGTTTAACGTGCCCGTATTGTTTTGCCATTCACTAAGCAAATCTTGATAGTTGGCCAAAAACTGGCTCGCTTCGTTCTCTTCAAGGGTGTTGGCGTCAAGCGTAAAATCCAGATGAGCAAACTGGTCAGCGAATAGCTGGTGGGCCAACTCTCCCCATACTTGCTGTGCAGACTGCTTGAATAAGGCAACACGATCTTCAAGAGTCTCTATGGATTCAAGTGGGATGGTACTTTGGGCTAATTGCCAGTCGACTGATAGCTGCGGATAGTCGCTCAGTAACTCAAACCATATGCTCGGCAATTCTGATTTCAATCGTGCGAGTTGCTCTGCGCAGTCATCGCGTTGTTGACAAAGCTTCCAGAACCCATCGAGTTCATCGAATAGAGCTTTACCTTCAAGTTCGCTTAAGTTTTCAACATGCGTTTCTCCGCCGGATGATTTAGTTTGGGATTGATTGCTCTGCGATGTTGCATTTCCCGAACTGGCGGTTGCAGTGGGTGTGAAATTATCGTCATCAGTTGTCGCAGAAACACGGGGCTTAGCTTCTGTGTGTTGAGCCGCAGATAGCGGTATTCCGTTCGATTTTGATGACCATGAGTAGCCAATAATGCTCGTCACAGCGACGAGCATTATGATTAATATAACTCGATGCATTATTGGTTCACCGAGTTACTTGATCACGGCGCTAACAGGGAAGTGGTCTGAAAGGTTGTAGTGCTTCCATAATTCACTGCTGGTTGATCTTGGAACATCAACGCGGTTATTGTTGTGAGTTTTTTGTGCGTACTCCGAACTCACCACTACGTAATCCAAGTATTCGACATTTTCCCCGCCAGACATAGGTTCGCCTGCAAAGTTGTTGATACGAGGATCAAAGGTTGAAGCGGTATAACCTGAATACTCCGGCTCATCGGCTTGCAGGTTAGCGAACATTTGTTGGTAGTCGCCTGGGAACTTCAGCTTGTTCACGTTGAAGTCACCGCTGTAAATAACCGTTTCAGAGGTTGGTATTTCCAGTGATTGAGCAAGCTGACGCATCTGCTTGAATTGACGTTGTCGGTAGTCACGAGCGGTGTCCGTATCGAATGATGCGGTGTGAGTGCCAAACACATGGTAAGCCTGACCATTCTTGATAACCTCGGCATAATTCACGCCCTTATCAGCGAAACAATCTGTGCCTGTACAATCAGGGAACACGTATTGCGCTTCGTTAACGATAGGGTAGCGGCTGACAATGATCACGCCGCCGTCATAGATGTTAATCCCATCTTTATCGAGCATTTTAGTTTGATAAGGATACTCTTTTGCCAGTTCACGCAAGAATTCATCTCTGCCGTTAGCAAACACCTCTTGTAGCGCCAACACGTCATAGCCCTTTACGTATTGAGGGATCAGGTCATAGCGGTCACCAATATGTGAAGCGATGGCAGGCAGCGCCCAGATGTTATAAGTCATGACTTTGAGTGTATTGGCATCTGGCTCTGGTTGCTCATCCACTTTTGGAGGGGTGATGGTGTAATAAATATCATCGTAGCGCGCTGTAGAATCGGCTTTAAGTGCTAGCTCTGCGTTGACCCCGAACGCATCGGTTGTGCTGCGATGAATATTACGATCGTCATGCAATGTTAGGTTGACGTCTGCGGCACTCAAACCATGTTGCAGTGTCGAGTTATACCAATGTCCCTTCATGGTTTGGTTGAGCGTGACACTTTCGCCCACAGCGTTCGATACCACAGTGTCAAACTCATAGGTCTTCCCAGATTTCACACCAGTCCAGCGGTTAAAACTGATCAGCTTCTTCGTTTCCCAAGGACCAATCTGTTCAACATGCTGTTGCCACTCATCCCCAAGTTGAAGCAGGTCGGTACCGGTGTGGTTGGCTTGAATGGTCATCACTTGATTGGTGTTATTGGTGAGATACACGTCGGTGTCTGCGATCGCAGAGGTCGAAGCGATTGATGTGGATGCCACAAGTGCAGCTAACCAAGTCCATTGAGTTTTCATTGTTTACGTTATCCTTATTGATTGATATCTAGAATAACGTAGTCAAGAGTTATGACATTGGAGTTATAAATCTATGGCATTTATTCAAATATGAGATATATGCCAAGGTTTTATAAAATTGATTAACCATTGAAAATTAACATATTGTCTTGTTGGAATGATAAATGGTACGCGCGCGAATAACAGAGTCAGATAATGGTGTTGAGTCGGTGGAGCAGCCAATGTTGGCATGCTTAAATCAAAACTGTATGTTCGGGGGAGAGTAGAGATTGTGAGCAACAAGAAGGGAATATGGACACAGCTTAGAGCTATCAGCATAAATTTTGCGATTGTTCTGTAATTTACTCTTGTTCAGTAAACAGAAACCTCAAAAACAGGTATGATAGTGCCGTTTTTAATCCTGAACTGGGAAAGTCATGGCAAAGTTAACACTCCAAGAGCAGATGCTTAAAGCTGGCTTGGTAAATGAGAAAAAATTAAAGAAGGCGAAGAAAGGCTCTAAAAAGTCTCGCGTTCAGTCTCGTGAAGCAAAAGCGGCAGCTGAAGAAACTAAACTGGCGCAGCAAGCGAAAGACAAAGAGCTAAACCAACAGTTGAAAGAACAACAGTTGAGCAAAGAAATTAAAGCTCAAGTGAAGCAACTGATTGAGATGAACAAGATCGAACAGAAGAACGGTGAGATCAAATACAACTTCACCGACGGTACGCTAGTTAAATATCTTTACGTAGAAGAGCTGACTCAAAAGCAACTAAGTAAAGGCATTCTAAGTATTGCTCGTCAAGGCGAGAGCTATGTTGTTATTCCAACAGCAGTAGCGAACAAGATTGCTATGCGCGACGAAGAATCTATCGTTGATACGCAGGCAGGTAGCACAGACGAAGTAGACGAAGATGACCCGTACAAAGACTTCGTGATCCCAGATGATCTAATGTGGTAATCCGTTTTACCTAGCTCCATTTTAATGGTTAGCTAAGTTTACAGGATCTAAGAATGCAGCGAACAATCACTCGATTGGCGCTGCATTTTTTTTGGCGCGAAATGACTTCAACAAATCTTGAATAAAGCTTAGTGTTCTGACATGCCGTAAACAAGGCTATCATTGGCACTTGCATGATCGATAAAATCGGTATTAGCGCGCTGTTCGTGTTGGTCATAGCCATCGAAGTAACAGTCGCCAATTTCATTGCGCGGGCAAACGTGAATGTGGTCTTTGATGACCAGTTCGGTAGAGCAGCATGGGCAGTGTTTTACATGTCCAGTGAGTACCGTAGATCGATTTGGTTTCATACATCCTCCTGATAGGCACTGTAATCTGATTGCCTATTTGCACCCTAAGTTACGCAAATTAGTGTGTCGTTATGATTTCATTTTTAAGTCAATGAAAAACGATTCAGAAAGTGAATACTTAGCGGCTAATACAGATGTATGACTGAGAGAATGTAAGACGAATCAAGCCCAGAGCAGACGCAATGGGCTTGGAATAACAGCTGAAACTTTCTATGGGCTTATGGCTGCATTGGGGTAAGCGTTAGCTGAGCGCTGTTATAACCCAGTTGCGCTAGGGCTGCAGGGGCGAAATCAGTCACTATTTTAATATCACCCGCGTAGTAGGTTTCGTGATTGTTGAACGTCGTTGTATCGAATGAATCAACAGAATGCTCAGCGCCGATATCTATCATCCCTGAATATTGAGATTCAGCACTGAATTGACCAGACACGTGAGAATAGAACGGACGGACACTTGCTCCTGCGGCGTACTGCATGCTACTCAAGCCATTGGTGTTGATTGCCCAACTCCAGTCCCACCATTTCATCTCTCCAGGAATATAGCGATGGTCCCATTGGTAGCGGATATTGGCTTGATCTTCGCTGGTGGTTCCCATGGTAAAGGTGTGTGAGACAGTAGGGCGGTTTGTTGGATGTGAGCTCAGCGCATTGCCGCTATAACGAAGAAAACCTGTGAAGCTCACGTCGTAACTCATGTTGGTTTTGATGCGGTATGGGTAAGAGATGGTAGAGCGTAAGAACTCGACTTGAAAAGGTAGCACGGAGTGAGCAGGCACGGTAATGATGGCTTGCAGTTCTGTCGGCTCAAAACGAGCGCCACTGTTGGTATCGGAGAAACGTTGGCCTTCTTCTAGCGCGACTCTTACCTCTGTTTTTCCAACTTGTGGCCAATGAAAGGTCTCATCAATGACGACTGAATCAGCAAGGTCGAAGCGCTGTGTTTTACTCCATTGTGTTGATTGCTTAAAATGAAGGTCAACGACGATTTGTTTCGGCTGATCAGTCTTGTTAATAGCATAAGCTGTAAGGGTGTTGACCAGGTCTTGGTCAGTTTCTTCTACCCTGTAAATAATTCTGTGTAACTGTCGGGGTTACATGTATTCAGTGAGTCTGTCTTCGAACATAATCATAAAGCGGTTTAGAGCTTGTCGCCAGTTTCTAAT
>NZ_VTXG01000045.1:0-27218 GCF_013114515.1 Vibrio sp. AIC-3
ATATATCAAGGAACGCTCAAAAGTCCGCGCAGAGGAAGTCTAAAGAAAACATTACGTTAGACGGAATTTACGCTGAGCTTAGTGCTTAAGGTTCTGTCTATGATAACAACAAAGCCAGCATATCGCTGGCTTTGTTTTTATTTACAGAGCTTTATTTATCAGCCCGTAAACCTAATTAACCAGTCAACACCGTGTCTTCTGGATATTTCAACAAGGAAGGTTCTGGGCGAGCTAGCATATAAGCCAAGGTCAAAGGACCGATACGTCCAATCACCATAACAACAATCATGATGTATTTACCTGGCTCAGTCAGGTTCGCGGTTAAGCCAGCGGTTAAGCCAACCGTTGCAAAGGCTGAAATCACCTCAAACATGACTCGATCAAACGCTGCCTTTTCAGTAAGCATTAACAAAAACATCGCGGTGGTTAATAACGCCCCACTTACCACAATAATGGCCAATGACTTTGTTACCGCTTGCCAAGTTACGGTTCGCTTAAACATCACTACATGTTTCTTCTGGCGTAAAAACGTCCACGTCGCAACAAACGCGACGGCAAAGGTCGAAACCTTAATACCACCACCCGTTGAGGTAGAACCGGCACCAATCAACATCAGTACAATCATTACCAGCAATGCCGGCTGAGTGTATTGAGACAAATCCACACTATTAAAGCCAGCAGTACGAGCACTTGCCGACTGGAAAAATGCGGCTAGCCACTTTCCTTGAGTCGATAGCCCTTCCATGGTTGCTGAGTTATTTCTTTCCAGCAGCCAGAACAATACCGTACCCACCAACAATAAAGTCGGGGTTGCGGTTAGCATAATCTTAGTGTGTAAATGAAGATGTCGAAAACCTTTACGCCAATTACTGGATAGGTCACCCACTACCGTGAAGCCTAAACCACCAAAAATGAACAAAGCCGCGAGCGTAAAAATCACTAATGGGTCATCAACAAAGCTCATCATACTGTCTGAAAACAGTGCAAAACCTGCGTTATTGAATGCAGATATCGCATGAAATAGTGCATAAAAACTGCCCGTTGACCATCCCATCTCAGGTACCCAGCGGAAGCAGAGCAATACAAAACCGATAAATTCAGCCACTAATGCAAAGGTGATGATCTTCTTAACTAATTTACGAAGGTTAATCTTACGATCTTGACCAAGCGCTTCTTTCGCGAGTGCTTGTTGTTTAAGGCTTAACCTAACACCGAACATGTAAAGCAGTACCGCAGATAGAGTCATCTGCCCTAACCCGCCGACTTGCATCAAGAACATCAGTAAGATTTTGCCCGCCAAGGTGAAATGCTCACCGGTATCGACAACACCTAATCCTGTCACACTGATCGCCGAGGTTGCTGTAAACAGTGCATCCGTAAAACTTAGGCCTGTCACAGAGAATACAGGCATCGTCAACAATATTGCAGAGGGGATAAGTACGCCTAAGAAGCTCGTAAGGATAATCTTAGGTTCAGAGCCTTTACGTGGCTTTTTATCACTCTTAAGCGTGTAGAAAGTACCTTTTCGTTTTAACGAATTCATACTGTTACCTTATTGCAAATTACCAATTGCGTAGCTTTCTAGATAAGGTCTCTTTCGGCCCAGCGATGATCACCACATCCCCAATTTCTAAACTCACATCCAATTCTGGTGCTTTAGTGAGGTTCGGCCCTCGCTTGAAGCCAAGTACCTCAACACCATTTTCTTTACACAGCTTAAGATCGCCAAGTTTCTTACCCAACAGTTTAGAACCAATAACAATCTCCGTCATCGCTAAGCCACTGCCAAGGTCGATAAATTCGAGAACGCGTCTGTCCAGTATCTTACGAGCAACACGAATACCCATATCGCGCTCGGGCATGATGATATGGTCAGCACCAATCTTAGAGAGGATCTTGCCGTGGAACTTATCATTCGCCTTAACCCAGACTGCTTTTGCTCCAGATTCTTTCACCACCAAAGTCGTTAGAATGCTTGAGTTAACGTCAGAGCCTATCGACACCATCACCATATCGTAATCATCGAGTCTTAACTCTTTAACTGTCTCCTCGCTTGTACAGTTCGCAACAATCGCTTGTGAAACAAAAGCCGCCGCTTCTTTCACTCGCTCTTCATCAATATCGACGGCCAGTACCTGTGCCCCTGAACTTTGTAGCTCTTTGCAAACAGACAGACCAAATCGCCCTAAACCGATAACTGCATATTGTTTGTCGCTCATTTGAAATCCTGTTTAGAAATTTTAATTACACGGGATAGCCAAACCTACATTAGTTTCTATCTCAAAAAAAGTTAGTTCTGCAAGAATAAGGTTATACTATTGTCATAATCGCTTGATTTATAAAGGTAGAGAACAACTCGAGTTTCTGCTAATTTCCAATTCATAATTTCTGCGGCAGCACACACAATGAATGAATTCATAACCCAAGTACAAACCTACATCAACCAGAGCCATAGTGATTGGGCAAACAGCGTCCTATTCATCACTATTGCGAGTTTTCTCGCTTGGGTAGCTTGGCGAATTATCCATAATCGCTTAGAAATTCTGGTTCAGAAAACCCCATTCCACTGGGACGATCTACTGCTAGAAGCACTAAAAACCCCTGTCAGCACATTACTTTGGTGTTGGCCTGCTACAGTCTCTATCGGGCTAATACTTCAAGACCAGTTTGGCAATGAAATCAATTGGTTAAAAACGCTTAAACACATATTGATTATCTGTACATTCGTTTGGTTTACCTTACGAATGATCACTAACACTGAAGCCTATGTCTTAGAGCAAAAAACCAGAGACGAAACCACTGTACAAGCGATAGCGAAAGTCGCTCGCTTGTTCTTTATGGTGATGGGCGGCCTAACCATTATGCAGGCATTTGGGCTCAGTCTTTCCGGCTTACTCACCTTTGGTGGTGTTGGTGGCTTGATCGTCGGTTTAGCGGCTAAGGACTTACTGTCGAATTTCTTCGGTGGCATGATGATTTACTTCGACCGCCCTTTTAAAGTCGGTGATTGGATACGTTCTCCCGATCGTCAAATCGAAGGCACTGTCGAACGCATTGGTTGGCGCATGACGATCATCCGCACTTTTGATAAGCGTCCTTTGTACGTGCCAAATTCGGTGTTCAGTAGTATTGTGGTAGAGAATCCATCGAGAATGTTGAATCGTAGAATCAATGAAACCTTTGGTCTTCGTTATCAAGATGCAGACAAATTGGCGCTCATTGTTGATGATGTAAGAACCATGCTCGAGACCCACCCAGATATTGATGCCAAACAGACGTTGATCGTTAACTTTGACAAATTTGGGCCATCAACGCTCAACTTCTTTATCTATACCTTCACAAAAACAGTCAACTGGATCAGGTACCACAAAGTGAAGCAAGACGTTCTGTTACAGGTTCTGGCGATTATTCATAAACACAATGCAGACATCGCGTTCCCAACACAGACACTCAAGATTGACCCTCAAGACTTTTCTAATGTTCAAGATCATAACAGCGTTCAAAGCCTAGGTGATAATCAGAATATTAGCGATCCCAAAGACATGTTGAACTCCCCTACGGAAGGTCATCGATAGTCATATCCTTCTTGGTTATCGATAAGTAATAAGCGTGAAGCGTGAAGCGTGGTAATATGATGGCAGTATTCTAATGCACCTAATTACCACGCTATGATTTTACCTGTCATTCTAGCCGGCGGCTCCGGAAGTCGTCTCTGGCCACTGTCTCGCGAGCTTTACCCTAAGCAATTTCTCAATATTGCCGGCGACCAGTCAATGCTTCAGCACACACTTCAACGCCTGCAAGGCCTTGAAGAGCACTTGATGGATAGTAAATGCGATGCCCCATTCATTATCTGTAATGAAGAGCATCGCTTTATTGCCGCTGAACAAGCTCGATCAGCTAACATTCAACATAGTGGTATTCTGCTAGAGCCAGTCGGTAGAAATACAGCCCCAGCCATTGCGCTTGCCGCCCTAAAGGCTTTAAGTAAACCACCGCTTAATGAACAAAGCGCATCCGACCCTATCTTGTTAGTGCTGGCTGCTGATCATCACATCGCGAAAACCTCTGAATTCCAACAAGCGATTAGTCGTGGTGTTGATTATGCAAAACAAGGCAAGCTGGTGACATTCGGTATAACACCTAGCTCCCCAGAGACTGGCTATGGCTATATCAAGCAGGGAGAGCCTCTTTCCTCCAGTGCTCAAACTGATACTAATGGAACAGAGCAGCCAATCAATCACGCCTTCGCCATAGAATGCTTTGTAGAAAAGCCAGACACAGCAACAGCAGAAGAGTACATCCGCTCAGAACAATACTTATGGAACAGTGGCATGTTCATGTTTAAGGCATCACGCTATGTTGAAGAACTCGCCGAACACCACCCTGAGATAGTAGCGGCTTGTAAACTCGCTCTTGCAACGCAAAATACCGACCTCGACTTTATCCGTATAGACGCTGAAGCATTCAAAAGCAGTCCAAGTGATTCAATCGATTACGCCGTGATGGAAAAGACCTCGCACGCCGCGGTGATCCCGATGGATGTCGGCTGGAACGATATTGGCTCATGGTCCGCGATCTGGGATGTAAGCGAAAAAGATCAGCACAATAACGTCATTGAAGGTGATGTGTTAACCGTCGACTCTCAACACAACTACATCCATGCTGAAAATAAGCTGGTTGCGACGGTAGGTGTCGACAACCTGATTATTGTCGAAACCAAAGACGCTATATTGGTTGCAAATAAAGACAGGGTTCAGGGTGTTAAATCGATTGTCAGTCAACTAAATCAAGCGGGTCGCACAGAACATGTGCATCATCGTGAGGTGTTTAGACCTTGGGGTAAATACGATGTTATCGACCTAGGCAAGCGCGACAAAGTTAAACGTATCACCGTTAAACCCGGTCACAAGTTGTCGTTACAAATGCACCACCATAGAGCGGAACATTGGGTAGTCGTGGCGGGTACTGCGAAAGTGACCAACAATGAGAAAACCTATCTGGTTGAAGAAGATCAATCCACTTACATCCCTTTAGGTCATATTCACAGCCTAGAGAACCCAGGGGATCTCCCACTCGAGATGATTGAAGTACAAACAGGCAGTCATTTAAGTGAAGGCGACATCATTCGATATCAAGACAGTTATAGGCGAGACGTGCGCAAGCAACAAGTCCACTCATCAAAGCACAACCAAACGAAATAAAGCAGCGACAAATCGATGAAACCAACATTAGACCTAAACTGCTTTAAGAACAACGATATCCGCGGCGTCATTGGTAAACAAATCAATGAGCCACTCGCCTACCTGCTCGGTAAGGCATTTGGCGAATACGTCCTATCCGCTAAGCCTGAAACCTCACTCGATGGTTTGGCGCAGGTAGTGATTGGTCGTGATAACCGCAAAACCTCCCTGTCATTACAAGAAGCCATGACCAAAGGCTTAATCGAGTCAGGGATTACCGTCATTGATCTAGGTATGACTGGCACTGAAGAGGTCTACTTTGCGACTCGTTACCTAAAAGCGATTGGCGGAATACAAATCACAGCCAGCCACAACCCAATCAATTACAACGGCATGAAAATGGTCGGTGTAGACGCTAGCCCTATCAGTAAAAACAGTGGTTTAGATGAAATCAAACGACGCATTGAAGAACTTAATCAAGAGCTGAACTGCAATTTACCGTTCGTTCATGCACAACCAAGTAACTCTAGTAGATCGAACAGTATTCTTGCTCCGTACGTCGAGCACCTACTCTCGTACATAACCCCATCAAAGCTGTCACCGATGAAGATTGTGGTTAATGCTGGGAACGGTGTTGCAGGACATATCATTGATGCTTTAGATAATAAATTTAACGAACTCGGTGTCCCTATCACCTTCATCAAAGTTCATCATAACCCTGATGGAAACTTCCCAAATGGTATTCCAAACCCTTTGATTAGAGAGAACCAAGCAGCCACTCGAGATGCCGTTTTAGAGCATTCTGCCAACCTTGGAATTGCTTGGGATGGAGACTTCGACCGATGCTTTTTCTTTGATGAGCAAGGCGATTACATCGAGGGTTATTACATTGTAGGGTTGCTTGCTGAAGCATTCTTGGTCAAACAGCCTAACACGACTGTATTGCACGATATGCGCATGACCTGGAACACAATTGAAATCGCAAAAACGCATGGTGGAAAAGCGATTGGAATTAAAGCAGGACACGCACTGATCAAAGAGAAGATGCGTGAAACGAATGCCGTCTATGGGGGCGAAATGAGCGCACACCATTATTTTCGTGATTTTGGATATTGCGATTCAGGCATGATTCCTTGGCTATTGGTTATCGAGCTGATGTCGAAAACTCAACAATCTCTTCACCAATTAACGAGTACTAGTATAGATAGATTCCCCTCTTCCGGGGAGATTAATCGAAGAGTCTCAGACCCAGAGCAGGTCATGGCTTGCGTGTTATCGCACTACCAAGATAATGCCGTTGAGATCGATCACACAGACGGAATCAGCATGAATATGGGCTCATGGCGCTTCAACTTAAGAAAGTCCAATACCGAGCCATTAATACGCCTTAACGTTGAAACCAAACAAGATAAAGCTTTACTGTCACTTAAAGTCGACGAGTTACTGTCTTTTCTCATTTAAGAATACAGACACTTCCAGTTTTCAACTAAGATCCACAAAAAAGCCCTTATTAGCTGTTGCTAACTAAGGGCTTTGAATTTTCAGTAGCTTAATCGCTGACTGTAATTAGTCTATTTGTTACGACGAGCTTCAACAGCGTCTGCCAGCTGGCGAAGTACTGTTTCAGTGTCTTCCCAACCAATACACGCATCAGTAACAGATTGGCCGTACGTTGCAGCTTTGCCCTCAACCAGGTCTTGGCGACCTTCAACAAGATGAGATTCAATCATCACACCAAAGATAGCTTTGTCGCCACCAGAAATTTGTGCGCTTACGTCATCAGATACGTTCATTTGACGCTTAAACTGCTTAGAGCTGTTTGCGTGGCTGAAATCGATCATCACTTTTTGTGGAAGACCAGAAGCTGCTAGCTCTTCTTTAATCTTACCAACGTGTTCTGCGCTGTAATTTGGCTCTTTGCCACCACGTAGGATGATATGACAATCAGGGTTACCTGCTGTTTCAACGATAGCTGAGTGACCGTACTTAGTTACTGATAAGAAGTGGTGAGAAGCGCTAGCAGAGCGAATAGCATCTGTTGCAATCTTGATGTTGCCATCAGTACCATTCTTAAATCCAACTGGGCAAGATAGGCCAGAAGCCAGTTCGCGGTGAACTTGAGATTCTGTAGTACGTGCGCCGATTGCACCCCAGCTGATTAGGTCAGCAACGTATTGAGGCGTGATCATGTCTAGGAATTCGCTTGCCGTTGGCATGCCCATGTCAGTTAGGTCCAGCAGTAGCTTACGTCCTAGACGAAGGCCATCATTTAGCTTGAACGTATCGTTCATGTACGGGTCATTTATTAGACCTTTCCAACCAACAGTTGTACGTGGTTTTTCAAAGTAAACACGCATTACGATTTCAAGGTTATCACCAAGTTCGTCGCGCAACACTTTCAAACGTTTACCGTACTCAAGAGCAGCTTCTGTGTCATGAATAGAACATGGGCCGACAATAACAAGCAAGCGATCATCGCTCTCTTCTAAAATATTGTGGATCGCTTTGCGGCTTTCAAAGGTTGTAGAAGAAGCAACTTCTGTCGCTGGAAACTTTTCTAAAACAGCAACAGGGGGTAATAACTCTTTTACTTTGTTAATTCTTACATCATCAGTCTGGAACATTGCTTACTTCTTCCTTTTTTCTATCCTTGAGCTGAATGTACGTTGTCTCACGTCACTTTCTATCAGCACTAATCTTCTTGTTCCCTGTAACTTAACTAGTAAAAACTCTAGTTTCAATCACTAATTAAAAATAAACGCAATTTTTTTTGTGTTTTATATTTAAAACACCCTGTATACCATTATTTACACGCTATCGATTGCGTATTTTATAGCAAGGTAAGAAGAGCCATTCTTCAAGCTACATCATGCATGTAAAATTGTGTCGAACTCAAAAACAAAAAAGCTCACGTGATCAGCGTGAGCTTTTATTTAATTACATTCTTTTCAATGGCTTGATGACACTATCAAGCCCTTCAATTTTCAGAGCAAGGCACAGTTTCAATAAATCGCCGAGTTCACCAGACGGGAATCCCTTTTTATCAAACCACAGCAAATATTCTTCAGGTAAGTCAATCAGTGTACGACCCGCGTACTTTCCAAATGGCATCTGCATTCGAGCCAACTTAATCAGGTTCTCTTTCTCTAGCATTATTCGGTCTTTACTATGCGTCATCTATGTTGTGTAGAGTATCACCTAAACGTTCAACCCAATAGTTGATCGCGTCTTTGGCATCATCCAGCGAATCAATCATGGTTGAAAAATCTTTGTTACCCGCTTCACGGTCGATGGCTGCAAACAGTGGTGTGCCCTCTTGAGCATCACTGACCAATAACTCTACACTCGCACTCCCAACATTGGTGTGCTCACCAGTCGTGACCTTAGATATGGTTGACATCGCAAGGCCAAACGGCAGAACGCTGCTCGTTACAGCTAAGAGCGGATTGGGCGTTTCAACGTTACTCAGAGCGATACTCAAGCGGAGCGTTTTTCCTGTCGGTTCATCGACAATCGTTTTATGAGGCGATATTTTATCTTCCAAGCGCGCAACCATGTGCTCAGTGAGTTCCTGAATCTCTTCCTGATCCAACGAACCTTCTTCTGCTAAAACAAAAATTTGGTCGATCACTACAGAATCGTAGTCATCTAACTTGGATTTCAAACGCTGCGCGTCACGTAGCCCAACCCTTGCCCAAACCAAGTCGACGCCTCCGTCAGGCCCAGCCTGAAAATCTTCGTAGCTGGTAAATTTAGTAGCGGTTCTAATTGGGCCGCCTGCACAACCAAGCAAGAAAATGCTGGTTGCAACAAGCAAAAGGACTTTTAAAGGGTTCATAACGCACTTAGTCAAAATTAAGGAATCTAATTAAGTATGACATACCCTATGTGAAAAGGTTGTAGAAAAAGGGGGTTAAAAATCAGAGCTAACTCTAAAATTAATCATGTTGAACAGTGTGTGCGTACTCTACAATTACCTGATTTCCTTCAATATAAGCATTTTGGATCTCACCATCAACACTCATTCTACTTTTCAGGTAGACCACTTTAGGCCCAGACTCATTGCCCTCTTTCAGCGAGGGGAATACATTCCTTGGTTCCAAATGAAGTAAACGACAAAAGTGACTAATGAAAGACATGGTTAATGGCGTCTCTCCTCTTAGCACTCTTGAGAAATCAAGCTGGTTCATGCCTAGCTTTTTTGAAAACTCCATCTGCGTAATTCGCATTCTCGATTTTTGTGACATCCACGTTTGATACAACGCGTCTCTGTCTAGTTCTGTGAATTCCATACCGGCTCCTTTATATAATTCATACCAATCAATTGTCCGGTTTTTCATACATGGCGTGTCAGGGTTCGGTTAGTGGAAACCAAAGGTTTGGTTTTGATATGCGCACAATTGTTGTACAGAGCGAAGCGAAACAACCCAAATTCATTCACTAAAACGATTAGAGCAAATACTTTCTTTATTTATATCAATAATTCATACGTTAACGAACTAAACATATAGCAAGTTAATTTGTATCAAGAATTAAAAGTTCGAGATTGGCATTCCACATTTCAATCGATTGATTCGCATTTATAAAACTGGTTGGCTACATTTCGATTGCTCAAACGCACTTCTGGCAAACTATTTGAAAGAATAGGACGCAAAGCCACCGGTCTGTCGACAAATATTCTGTCTATGATAGCGGGGCCGCCACTTAATAGAATTTAAGTGTAAATGCATGCCGGGGTGTTCTCTTTTTTGTCGGACAAATAATGAAACAACTCAAAAAAAAATCACTCATCGCGCTATCGCTTCTTAGCGTAAGCGGTGCAAGCTTCGGTCACGGTTATGTCTCGGCATACAACAATGGCGTAGCTGAGAGCCGTGTTGCCCTATGTAAGTTCCCTGCGAGTGATACGCAAGAGAAAAACACCAACTGTGGTGGTATCCAATACGAACCACAAAGTGTAGAAGGCCCTGAAGGCTTCCCAGAAGTTGGCCCTGCTGATGGGAAAATCGCCAGTGCGCAATCTTCTTTAGCAGCAGCACTAGACGAACAAAAGGCAGACCGCTGGGTTAAACGCCCTATCAAGTCTGGTTCTCAATACTTCGAGTGGACATTCACAGCTAACCACAAGACTCGCGATTGGAAATATTACATTACTCAACCCGACTGGAATCCAAACCAGCCGTTGGCTCGCAGCTCTTTTGACTTAACGCCATTCTGTGTTGTTGAAGGCAATATGGAACAGCCACCGATGCAAGTCAGTCACTTGTGTAATGTGCCAGAGCGTGAAGGTTATCAAGTGATCCTTGCCGTATGGGATGTAGGTGACACTGCAGCGGCTTTCTACAACGTTATCGACGTGAAATTTGATGGTGACGGCCCTATCATTCCTGATTGGGATCAAGGTGGTCAAATCAACCCGACACAAGACCTGAATGTTGGTGACGCTGTTTATACGCGTGTATTCGACCAGTCTGGTGAGAACGCTTCATACAGCACTGAGCTTGTGATTGAAACTTCTGAACAAGGCAAAGCCAATAACTGGTCTTACGCGCTTGCTTCTAAGATCAACCAAGAGCAGACGCAAATCAAAGCAGGTCAATTGAACGACCAAGGCGATTTCGCGCCAGTATACGGCACGAACCCTGTTTATCTAAAAGCAGGATCTGGCTTTAACAGTGTAGAGATCGGTTACAAGATCGATACTCCAGAACCCGAGCATGATCTTGAAGTCTCGGGCTTAGAATCAGAGTACATTATCGATGAGAGCCAACCTACTCAGCTTGATCTTACGTTAGCGGCAACAGGCGATATCCAAGCTGAGCTTACCGTGTACAACCATCACCGTGAAGCACTTGCATCTCAGAAATCGGACCTAACAGACGGACAAGTTGAAGATGTTCAACTGACTCTTTCTAAGTCTGAAGCTGGCCACCACATGCTTGTGGTTGTGACGAAAGATGACCAAGGTAACTTAGTGGATCAGAACACGCTTGATTTTCATCTAATGGACGAGCAAACGCCGCCACCAGCGGGCGATTACGACTTTGTGTTCCCAGAAAGCATTGAATCTTACACTGCAGGAACAAAGGTTCTGAGCAGCGATGGTGGTGTTTATCAGTGTAAAGAGTTCCCATACTCAGGTTACTGTGTTCAATGGGCTCCAACAGCAACTCAGTACGAACCAGGTGTAGGTTCACACTGGCAAAGTGCTTGGAACAAAGTGGACTAAGTACTCGCTAGATACTTACTTTGTATTGGGTGAGTTTTAGTCATCAACCAAACAAAAACGGATGCCCAGAGCATCCGTTTTCTTATTCAGCAACAGCAGAAATGCGGTTATCAAAGTAGATAGTGGTCTGCCAACAGAGCCACAAACAAGATCATGAGATGATAGATGGAGAACTTAAAGGTCTTCATGGCCATATTGGGTTCATCACGATATTTCAGTACCCAAGCGTGATAAACAAACCCGCCGTTGAGTACCAATGAAGCGCTCAGATATATCCAGCTGCTCATGCCGACCAATACAGGCAATATACACACGATGCTAAGCAAAAAGGTATACAGAAGAATAGACGTCTTGGTGTATTCGATTCCGTGAGTCACAGGCAACATGGGGATGTTCACTTTGGCATACTCATCACGACGATGAATTGCCAACGCCCAGAAATGAGGAGGCGTCCAAATAAAGATGATCATCACCAACAACCAGGCATTTGAATGCAGCTCGTTGGTGACTGCCGTCCAGCCCAATAACGGTGGCATTGCGCCAGCTATCCCTGCAATTACGATGTTCTGTGGCGTCGCTCGCTTCAAGTACATGGTATAGATGACCGCATAGCCCAATAAACTTGCAAAGGTTAGCCAAGCCGTGAGTTGATTGACCCACACCACTAACGTAGCGAACCCAAATAAGCCGATACCTGCTGCAAAGCTAAACACACGCACACTACTCAGCTCACCGGATGGTAAAGGGCGTCGATTTGTTCGAGTCATCTGGCCGTCGATCTTTTTATCGATCAAATGGTTAAACGCAGCCGCTGAACCTGCCATTAACCCTATCCCAATCATTCCGAACAAAGTTTGTTGCAAAGGCAATCCATTCGGCACGGCCAAACACATCCCAACCAATGCTGTCAGCAACATCAAAGCCACCACTTTAGGCTTAGTCAGCGTTAAATAAACTTTCCAAGTGGCTTTGTTTTTTTCAGCCTTTTCGTTACTTAAAGTTATGTCATTATTGGCTGTTATCTTATGAGTTAAGGCTGCGTCTTGAGCCACCACTTCATACTGTGTTGACGTTCTACTGACCATGATTACCTCCTTGTAATACACTGTTCTTCACCAAGCTCTCACTCGGTTTGCGTTGCCACACCACAAAATTGGTTACAACCATGCTGATGAGCAACATTGCTGCGACTAGGTTATGCAAAACCGCAACTGAGATTGGCAGGTGAAACCATACATTACTGATCCCAAGGCTGATTTGAGTAAACAACACTATTGCGACAATCATGCTCAGCTTTTGGTGAGGCACTTGGCCAAACTTCCATAACTGGTACACGACCATCAGCACCGTTAATGTCGCCACAATAGCCCCGAACCTGTGCATGACATGTATGGTAAGCCTCGCGGGATACTCCAACACACCAAACTCATAGTTATCATGTCCGTGTTGAGCAAAATCGAACGCATTTTTGAAATCGAGGTAGCTCATCCAGTTACCTTCACAAATAGGCAATTGGGTACACACCAAAGCGGCATAGTTTGACGATGTCCAACCACCAAGCAGTATCTGCCCAACCACAATGAGTAACCCAAACAACGCCCAAAATTTAAGTGTTGGAGAATAAGAAGCCTCGCCAAAACGGCTTTGGAATTGAGACAAACGGCAGTAGAGCAGACACAACAGTGACAGCAACGTGAAGCCCCCCATCAAATGCGCCATAACCACAACGGGCATCAACTTAAGAGTCACCGTCCACATTCCAAGCAAAGCCTGAAAAATCACAGTGGCAGAGATAAGTAATGGAAGACCAACTGGTGTGATGTTCTTTTTAATACACCAAGCTACAACGACAAAGATAAGCAACCCTAATGTTCCTGCAAAGTAGCGATGGATCATCTCTACCCACGCTTTGTCTGCTTCAAGAGATCGCTCTGGAAATTGCAGATTGGCTTGACTCACCGCTTGGGCATCAGACGGAACGGTGATCTTACCGTAACAACCCGGCCAGTCAGGACAGCCAAGGCCAGCATCAGACAGGCGTGTATAAGCTCCGAGAACAATCACGGTAAGGGTTAACAAGATAGTTAATCTCATCACAAGCATCAGTAAATCAGGGGCTTTATTCTGCATCACTTATCTCCCTATACTTATTCCCTTTCGCTGCTTAAGCTCAAGCATTTGCGCCATCAACTACCCAACTCGTGACAGCTTAAGTAGCTTTCTTAAATCATGAATCATACCTTTGGATTGCCCGACTAACTGCGACGGTTCCGACACGCTTTTGTACTCCATAACCAACTGTCCTAGCGGGTCAATAATGACAATAGAAGCCGGCGCAAACTCGGTGCTTAACTGATCGCCACCAGCTAACAAAGACAGATCCGGCTTATCAAGCGAACCCGATAACGAGTTGCCTTCCGATACAAAAACAACGGCCGTCACTCGCTCTTTGTTTTTCCCTAACGCTAAATAACTTTGATTCAAATAATGGAGTTGTTGTTCACACAAGCTTTCGCACTCCATCGGCGCGATATACCCCACAACCCAACCCTCTCCAGCCATGGGTACCGTTACGCCGAAATCCGCTAGTGTAGTTCTTGGTTCGACCAATTCGCCCGAGTTAGTGACACCTGACGTATACCAATTCTGATCCAACACAGTTTTGGCGATAATGGCTGGCAAAGCGAAAATTAA
Source organism: Vibrio sp. AIC-3 (assembly GCF_013114515.1). NCBI lineage: Bacteria > Pseudomonadati > Pseudomonadota > Gammaproteobacteria > Vibrionales > Vibrionaceae > Vibrio > Vibrio sp. AIC-3. The sequence continues at coordinate 14,107 of NZ_VTXG01000045.1, forward strand.
AACGAGTCCGATTAATACCAAGCGTCCTTTAGTACGACGGCTTCTGAGCTCAGCCATGTTTGCCTCGGTAATTTCCCTGTTCACTTGTGCTTGAGATTTATCCATCCTTATTCCTCGTGATAGGTGTTGCTTTTAGGTACCGATAGCCAATCAACAACATCAAAAACAAAAGTACCGCAGCCATAACAAACCATTGAAATGAGTAACCAAAATGCTTCTCAGACCTCATCGCCGTTGGACGCCATAACATTTCATAGGGCCATGAATCTAAACTCTGAGGTTGGAAGACAAAGGGCAGCACTTCTTGTCCTGTATACTGTGATAACGCTGCTATGTTTAGGTTTTGGATTCTATTCGGTGTCGTATTTTCTAAACCCAACTCATGACTTAAAGGATTAATTGAGCGTGTATACAAGCGCCCTGACATTTTGGTTGGTACAGTGATACTTCCTAATTGCGGTAGTTCTCTTCTGTCATTACTTGCCGGAACAAACCCAAGATCGATCAATAACTGCTTTTCGTGTAAAAGCTGGTTGCCTTGCTCTTTAGATTGAACCTCACCCAACATGTAAATCACATACCCCACCGTTCCTTGGTTAATCTGATTGTCTAACAAGACCACCAAACCACTTGGTATTTCCAATTCAACATCAACCTTCAAACCATTTAAAAACTGCTGTTCAGATGTACCTTGGGCTTGTGTACGCGAGCCCTTCCATTCAGAGATAACCGTGTCCAATGACCTAAACGATTGCTGCGCTCTTTCTGATAGTTGCTGTTCATAACGTAATTTCTCGTTACCACGATCGAGTTGCCATAAACCTAACTTGATTAAAGCGCCGACTGAAACCACAGTTAAAACAACCGCTATCCAAAAACCTTTACTGCGGAACTTGTGTTCATCATCAATCAATCGGTTTGGAGTTATCACTATGGCGTCATCTACCTTTGTTCTGTTATTTAAAGTCGTATTGGTCGCTTTGCTGTTTTTTATCGCTTTCAATTTGATGAAAGGCCTAACCCAAATCGCCTCAGGTAAACACAATGGAAAAAGACTCAGTTACTTCTTGGGTCGTCGTGTCATGTGGTCAGCCGTTGTCGTGCTACTATTATTACTTGCTTTGGGATCAGGAGTGATAACTCCCAACCCTCGCCCCTATTAATCCCCTATAGGCTCAATCGTTAAAGTACATAAACAAACACAAACAGGCCCAACCAAACCACATCAACAAAGTGCCAATACCAACTGCCCGCTTGGAACGCAAAGTGGTCTTTCGGAGTGAAGTGGTCTTTCGCAACCCTTGCCAGCAACACAATCAAAAAGATCGTCCCTAAACAGACATGTAAGCCATGAAACCCAGTAAGCAAAAAGAAGGTATTACCGTAGATGCCAGACTGAAGTGTCAGCCCCATCTCTTGATAAGCGTGAAGATACTCTTCAACTTGGAAGAACAGGAAGAAGCCAGCCAGAACAATGGTTATCTCCAACCACACGATCAAAGCCATACGCTTATTTTGTTCAAGACTGATATGTGCCATGTGCAGCGTCACAGAGGAAAGCAGCAGAATAATGGTGTTCTTAAGCGGGATACCTTGCCAAGGCATGGCTTGTGTCGTTACGCCATCAGGGGTCGTCGTTAGTGGCCAAATTGATTGGAACATCGGCCACAATACTTCATGGGTCATTTCATTATTGCCCGCACCACCAATCCAAGGCACAGAAATCATTCGAGCATAGAAAAGCGCGCCAAAGAAAGCGCCAAAGAACATGATTTCGGAAAAGATGAACCAACTCATTCCTTGTCTAAAAGAACGAGAAATCTGCTCAGAATAGAGACCACTCAATGATTCTGTGATCACATTGCTAAACCAACCTGCGAGCATGTAAAGCAGCACAGCAAACCCGACTAACAACACCGCTTTGCCAAACACACCACCTGCGGCGTCGGTACCCATGTTTTGCACCGTCAAGCCAGCGCCAACCGCGACCAAAAACAGTGCTACAGCACCCACCAATGGCCAGTGACTTTGATGTGGAACGAAATACACTTCCTTTTTAGAACTCATCGCTCAACTCCTTATGTTGATACTGGTTCTGTAAATTCCTAGTTACTTGCGAGTACGTTAGGCTCAGATTTATTGGCCGCAGCACCCACCTCATTCGTGATATTGAATAATGTGTAAGAGAGCGTCAGCGTATGTATCGATTCTGGAATATCTGGCTCAATGTAAAATATCAAACCCATTTCTGCGCTCTTGTGCCCGTCCAATGGCTGCTGATTAAAGCAAAAGCATTCCATCTTATTGAAGTAGGTTGCCCCCATACCTGGAGAAACCGACGGTACGGCTTGGCCAACCAATGAGGCTCCAGAAAGGTTTTTGGCAATGTAGTTAGTTTGAACCACCTCACCAGGATGAACCTCTAACACTCGAACTTCAGGCGAAAACTGCCATGGCATATCTGGCTTGATGTGGGACATGAATTCGACTCGAACCGTACGAGAGTAGTCTGGCTGCATTCCCTGAGGTTGCACCGCTGAAACAGTATTAGTTTTGCCATTGATGCCTAAGGCCTCACACATGACATCGTAGAGCGGCACCAAAGCGAAACCGAAGCAAAACATCGCAACCACGCTCAACACCAAGTAGCCCGTCAGCTTTTTGGTCGATCGCTTATTAGACAGGCGCTTAGGTTGTTTTTTATCTTGATTGGGATCGCTTTGCTTATCACTCATGGTTCTGCCCTCTAATCCACTTTCGGCGGATGGGTAAAGGTGTGGTGAGGCGCAGGGCTTGGTACTGTCCATTCAAGACCTTCAGCTCTATTCCAAGGCTTACTTGGCGCAGGCTCTCCCCCTCTTACGCACTTAATCGCTAGCCATAAGAAAATTAGCTGAGACAACCCAAACGCAAAACCACCAATCGACACGACTTGGTTAACGTCAGCAAACTGAATCGCATAATCAGGAATACGACGCGGCATACCCGCTAACCCTAAAAAGTGCATCGGGAAAAACAGTACATTAACTGAAATCACCGACGTCCAGAAATGCCACAGGCTGAGCTTATGGTCGTACATATGTCCGGTCCACTTAGGCAGCCAATAATAGGCAGCAGCCATAATCGAGAACACGGCACCGGTTACCAGAACATAATGGAAGTGAGCCACAACAAAATAAGTATCGTGGTATTGGAAATCAGCTGGCACGATAGCGAGCATCAATCCAGATAACCCGCCAATCGTAAACAAAACAATGAAGGCAATCGCAAACAGCATTGGTGTTTCAAAGGTCAAAGCACCCCGCCACATGGTCGCCACCCAGTTGAAGACTTTCACACCGGTCGGCACCGCTATCAACATGGTGCAATACATGAAGAACAGTTCGGCAAATACTGGCATACCCGTGGTGAACATGTGGTGTGCCCAAACCAAGAATGACAACAGTGCGATACTACAGGTCGCATAAACCATCGAGTGATAACCAAACAGGCGCTTACCACTGAATGCAGGGATGATGGCTGAGACAATACCAAAAGATGGCAAGATCATGATGTACACTTCGGGGTGCCCAAAGAACCAGAATATGTGCTGGAACATCACCGGGTCCCCACCACCAGCGGCATCAAAGAAGCTAGTCCCAAAATACTTGTCAGTCAGTACCATAGTCACAGCCCCCGCGAGAACGGGCATCACGGCTATCAGCAAGAAAGCGGTAATTAACCATGTCCATACGAACATCGGTAGCTTGAACCAAGTCATACCCGGAGCGCGCATGTTCACTATGGTTACGATGACGTTAATCGCCCCCATGATCGAACTGATCCCCATAATATGAACTGAGAATACGAATAGCGCGGTACTGTCTGGGCCATAAGTTGTCGAGAGTGGCGCGTAGAAGGTCCAACCAAAGCTCGGGCCGCCACCCTCTGTAAACAAAGATCCGATTAAGATTAGAAACGCAAAAGGCAAGATCCAGAAACTGAGGTTGTTCATTCTCGGCAGCGCCATATCTGGTGCACCGATCATCATCGGAATCATCCAGTTAGCCAAACCCGTAAATGCAGGCATTACGGCACCGAATACCATGATTAAACCATGGACTGTAGTCATCTGATTGAAGAATTCTGGCTCAACGAGTTGCAAACCCGGTTGGAACAGCTCCGCACGGATCACCATCGCCATTGCGCCGCCCGTTAAGAACATTGCAAAGCTGAACCACAAATAAAGTGTACCAATGTCTTTATGATTAGTTGAATACAGCCAACGAGCCCAGCCTTTAGGTGCCGCATGTGAATCGTGATCATCAACAGGCAAATCATTATTGCCCAAGGTGCCTTCCGCAGAATGGCTCAGTACTTGATCTTCTGCTGGAGCCGATTTCACCGGCTTATTGATTGGTGAACTCATAACTGATCCTTAGCATCATTTTGTGCATCATCCGTTGAGCTTTCAGAACTGCCTTCTTGCTTCGCCTTATAAGCGTTGATATCTGAGGCCTGAACAATATCGCCGGTATCATTACCCCAAGCGTTTCGTTGATAAGTTACTACCGCTGCGATCTCTTTCTCGGTTAACTGATTATCGAATGCTTGCATCGCCGTACCGCCACGACCATAAACAATTGTGTCGATATGAACATCCACATCACCAAGGGCAATAGGACTTCCTTTGATGGCAGGGAATGCTCCAGGAATGCCCTCACCGTTTGCTTGGTGACAAACCGCACATCGAGTTTTGTAAACCTCTTCACCGATGGTATTCAACTCCGCCAAGGAAAGTGACGCACCTAATGCATCTTTTGCGGCTTGTTGTTCGGCTATCGCTAACTCTTTCTGCTCCGCTAGCCATGCGTCAAACTCATCTTCTTCCATGGCATGCACCACGATCGGCATGAAACCATGGGCACGACCACACAACTCTGCACACTGCCCTCGGTAAACACCAGGCTCATCTATCTTAGTCCAAGCCTCATTAATAAAGCCCGGAATGGTATCTTTCTTAACGGCGAATGCTGGCACCCACCATGAGTGAATCACATCATCGGAAGTCATCAAGAAACGGACTTTACGGTCAACAGGCAGTACCAGCGGCTTATCAACTTCTAGCAGGTAATGCGCGCCTTTCACTTCGAGGCCTTCAATCTCTTTGTCACTGGTCGCTAGAAGGCTGTAAAACTCGACGTCTTCACCAAAATAGCTGTAATGCCATTTCCATTGTGACCCGGTGATTTTAACGGTCAGATCTGATTGGGAGGTATCTTCCATCGCTATTAAGGTTTTGGTGGCGGGTATCGCCATAGCGATGAGAATGATGATAGGGATGATGGTCCAAAGAATTTCGACTTTCGTGCTTTCGTGAAAATGGGCAGCAACTGCGCCCTTCGATTTCCTGTGCCTCAAAATCGAATAAAACATCACACCAAAAACAACAAAGGCAATCGCACAACAGATGTAGAAGATCAGCATATGAAGTTCATACACCTTACCACTGATCTCAGTGACGCCTTGAGTCATGTTGTAATCACTGCTAGCGTGCACTAAAGGCGATACTAAAAGCACAACAAAACTCTTCAAAAGCCACGCTAGCCTAACCAGTAATCTTTTCAAAAGATCTCTCCTTGTCCTTCCTAATTGGATACTTGCGACCTAAATGTCGTTGCGAACTGGACAACATTCATTGTTATTCCGGCTACACATGAAAAGGCTGAATCTCAATCTACAACTCACACGGAACTAGCCTGTGAGCAGGCTACTGACCTCATATAAACCCAAGAACTAATACGGTTCAAAAGCGTTGGAGGTTTCCATGAAAGATTCAAAAACGGCGAATTTGTTAAATTTTGTTATATTTATGTAAAAGGCTAGTTAGTGATATCCAATTATTCAAGGTAAGTTTACTTACTAAACAGTCAATTATTTGAAGTGGCTTAATCTACGTGCCCTCTTGCCGTTGGAATTTATTTTATATCGAGTTTTACGATTGTCTTCATAGAAATGAGAATCAATATCACTTAAATTAAATCAACGGTAAGTCATACAGACATTAATAGGTTTAGTGATTATGCAAGATGCAATGAATTGGTTAGCGAGAGACCCAGATCCAAGAACTCGTGAAGAACTTCAACACCTCATCGATGAGGGAATGCACGACGAACTTGAAGACCGCTTTACTCAACGATTAGAGTTCGGAACGGCAGGACTTAGAGGCAAAGTTGGATGCGGCCCAAATCGAATGAACCGTTTAGTCATACAGGAAACAGCAACCGGGCTCGGCCACTACTTAATCGAACATGTCGCTAATGCGACCATTCGCGGTGTGGTCGTCGGTTATGACGGCCGTTTAGATTCAAAGCAGTTCGCGATTGATACCGCTTCCGTACTCACGGCTTTAGGCATTAAGGTTTATCTAACCTCGAACGTCGCGGCGACCCCTATCGTTGCCTTTGGTATTGAGCACTTCAACGCCGCAGCTGCCGTTGTGGTGACGGCCAGCCACAACCCACCGGAATACAATGGTTTCAAAGTGTACTGGGAGAATGGCGCTCAAATCATTCCTCCTCACGATGCGGGTATTGCCGCTGAAATCGATATCGCATCGACCAAGCCGCTCCCTTTAATGAGCCTAAGTGACGCTGAAACGCAAGGTAAGTTGGTGTGGTTAACTGAAGGCTATTATCAAACGTACCGCGCTGCGATCAATCAGAGCCCATACGTGAGTGACGAGATCGAATCGGCGAACACCACCATCACCTATACCGCAATGCATGGTGTCGGCGCACAAATGGCCGAGGATCTACTTCACGATTCTGGTTTCCATAAGGTGTTCAGCGTCGCCGAGCAAAGAGAGCCCGATGGTAACTTCCCGACCGTCAACTTCCCGAATCCGGAAGAAAAAGGCGCGATGGATCTGGTGGTTAACTTAGCAAAAAGTGTCGATGCCGACATTGCTTGTGCCAACGATCCAGATGCAGACCGATTTGCGGTTGCAGTGAGAACAGATGATGGCTCATACAAAATGCTAACAGGTGACCAAGTCGGCGTGCTATTCGCTCATTATCTACTCTCAAAGCCGCATACCAAAAACCAATTAGTTGGTAACAGTATCGTATCTTCAACATTGCTTGAAAAAGTAGCTCAATCCCACGGGGCGACTTATTTCCAAACGCTGACAGGTTTTAAATGGTTAGCGAATATTGGCATGCAATTGGAAAATGATCAGAACGACTTCTTGTTCGCCTATGAAGAAGCATTAGGCTACACAATTGGTACTCAAGTACGAGACAAAGATGGGCTGTCTGCTATTGTCGTGTTTGCTCAATTGGTTGAGGAGTTAAAATCTCAAGGTCGAACAGTTTGGGATCTTCTCGCTCAAATTTCATTTGAACATGGGGTTCATACCAACGCTCAGCGAAGTATTGCACTAGACCCAGATTCACCATCGATTGGTTCTAAGCTCCGCTCGGCACAGCCTAAAGCAATCAACGGTGTCGCTATCTCTGTAATTGAAGATTTGCAGTCTTCTTTACGCTTCGTCATTGGAGGCAATACTGAAGCCATTAACCTGCCTGCAAGTGACGTACTCATCTATCATCTCGAAGATGGTTCACGCATTATCGTAAGACCTTCCGGTACTGAGCCAAAAGTTAAGGTCTACTATGAGACGGTGACAAAATTTGAAGGGACAGAAACCTACGAAGACACTCGCCTGCGCGGTGAGAAGTACATGGAGAAACTGATTGAACAACACCAACAAGAGTTGAATTCATAGCGATTTAGCGCGTTCAACATGTAACGGTTAAATATAAAAAATGGACGCTCGTAGCGTCCATTTTTGTCTCAGCGGCTAACCACGAGAAGATGTCTGATTTGATTCGTCTACGAAGTAAAGAAAGAAGACAACATCCAGATAGCTAACACGATGAAAACTCCGCCCATGACTTTCTGTTGATAGGTACGAAACTTCGCGTTTTCTACGAGAGATTTACCAATCGTACCCACTAACGCCACCAGCAAAAAGTTAAACGTTAAGCCGAGAACATTCAGTAATAAACCCAGAACAAGCATCTGCTGACCGGAAGTCGCTTCAATATTCGTCGACACAAACTGAGGCAGAAACATCACAAAGAAAACCAACGCTTTAGGGTTAAGCAGGTTACTAATCAATGCTCGTTGATAGTAGGCTTTTGCAGCAAAGTCGTCGCTTAACTCAGGCGCATTGCCCTGCTCTGTTCGAAGACAATCCCACCCCATTTTTAATAAGTAAGTACCGCCTAACAGATGAAGGGCTTTTAAAGCCACTGGACTCATCGCAATCAATGCTGAAACACCCATTGCTGCCAATACTGTCAGGATAATTCCAGAAGTCGCGTTACCCAAACTTGCAAACACACCAACCTTGCGGCCATAGCTCATACTTGAGCTCGCGATGAGTAACATATCAGGGCCAGGCAAAAGGAGAAGTGCAACAACGGCAGTCAGGTAAACAGGTAAGATGGCTAAGTCGATCATGGGTTTCAGTATTGATAAAAACGGAGGCGGATTTTATATCAATTGGCAACACCCTTCCAGATGCAATTAGTTGTAAGATAGTAAAATATTCGAATTAAATGCCATCAATGAACAATAAAGCAAATTTATTAACCAAATAGAAATGACTACTTAACTTGCTACCCACTCGATCTCAATTAATGTGGTTTCGCCACACTTTAGGCGACCAAGGAAAATATCACCTCGATGCACTTCACCAACACCTTTTGGCGTACCTGTCATCACAACATCGCCGTCTAGTAAGGTGGTATAAGAAGACAGCTCTTCTAGGATAGTTTTTGGAGAGTAAAGCATCTGCTCAACATGTCCTTTCTGAACACGAACACAGTTAATAAACAACTCTAGGTTTAAGTCTGCAAGGTCTAAGTTATCAATTGGAACAAAGCGACTAAATACGGCTGAGCCATCAAAAGCTTTGGCGCGTTCCCAAGGTAAGCCTTTCGCTTTTAAGCTACTTTGCAACTCACGCTTGGTGAGGTCTAACCCTAAGCCCACGGCTGAGTATTGGCCATTTTCAACGATAAAGCAGATTTCAGCTTCATAGTGCAGTGCTTCTTGATGAAACGAAGAAAGAGAGGAAGTCACGCTGGTGCTTGGTTTATTAAACACCACCATAGAGTCAGGGATCGCGTTGTTAAGTTCTTCAATGTGATCGACATAGTTACGCCCAACACACAACACCTTGGTCGGTGTTGCGGTTCGTTTCGAATTCATCAATTGTTCCTGATCCACAACGCTGCTCATAGTTTGTCCCTGAACTATTCTTGGAACGCAAAGTTTACCGCATCATAAAATGGGAGTCTTCGACAAGATGGTTACTAAGATCTAAATTCTGATCTTTAGCTCAATTCGATGATTTGAAAGCGTTTATACGAAGGTCGCAATAGTGCGAAATCACCATTCAAGACAAAAGCCCAAAACGAAAAAAGCCCTCTCTAACCAAAAGGTTTGAGAGGGCTTAGCATGGTGTCTAGGACAGTATCCTAAAAGGTAAACCTAAGGAGTAAACACTATGCTAAATCAGTCTGCGACTTATAGGTAGTAACGAGCACCAAGTAGCCATTGGTCGTCAGCTTTCTCTTTGTACTCACCAGAACCTTGTAGGTCGAATTGGTAACCAGCGAAGCCTACGAACTGAGATGTGAAGTTGTATTCAGCTTGTAGAGCAGTTGTAGCAAATACTGTTTCGCTCATCTTGTCATCTTCTACAGCTTCGTAGTTAACGCTTAGGTTAAGGCTGTTAGCTAGTGCGTAAGATGCTAAAAATTCGTAACCTGTAGACTCTGAAATAACGCCAAACTTACCATTATTCATGTAGTTGTTCGCTGCGTATACAGCTGCAACGTAAAGACCTTCAGAACCGTATGAACCGTAAGTTGCACTTAGTACATTAGAATCAGCAGTCTTTGAATCAGTACCAACATTAGCACCAGTACCGAAAGTAACGTGACCAGTATTGTAAGCGTAGTTCACAGAGAAGTTAGCGATATCGTAGTTCAGAGCGATTTGACCGCGGTTACCGTACTTATTCTCTGAAGCAACTTCGTTGTATTCTTCGTCAGAAACCTTACGACCTTGCCATGCAACGCCAATTGCTAGAGAGCCAGCGTTACCGAAATCCACAGCGTTAGCGTAGCTCACCATCTCTTCAGCACGACCAGTACCTAGATTACCGTGATCTTCGTAGATGAAGTCATTCGCGAATGCGATTGGCATATCAGCAACACCAGCAACGTTGTAGTAAGGTGCCCATTGAGTACCTACTGCTGCACGGCCATAATCGTCGTGAGAAACACCAACGTAACCAAGACGAGTTGTGAATGACTGATCACCACCGTCAAGCATGTTTAGCGCCCATTCACCTTTAGCATCAGCAGTAAAGCCGTTACCAAGTTCGTGAGTTGCACCGAAGTTGATACGTGGAGAAACAGTTTCAACACCGATGTCATCGCTGTTTTGACGATCGTCGCTGTTTACATCACCAACTGCAACTGAAACGTGACCGCCAACTGAGAATGTTGTGCCGTCTTCGTTGTAAAGTTCTACTGCAACTGCCTGTGTACCAAATACTGCACCGGAAATTGCTAGCGCTAAAAGTTTCTTATTCATTTGTCATGTCCATTATGTAACTGGGTGAGTTATTCACTAACAACCTCGTGCTTACGGAGAAGTTGTTACCTGCATTTAACAAGTAGGCAAACCCTAATACACGAATGACAAGAAAGTTGCATTAAAATATATAAAATAAAAAAAATCGCACTATAAAAAACAAAAATACCTTTTAAAACAGTTGATTAACACGACAATTACTGAGATCTCCTTTCATTCTTTGAGATAAATACTTTGATTATTTTTGATTTTATAATCACTAAAAAAGCATTAAAAATCTAAACCCAAGGTAACTCATCAGACCATCGAGAGGCTCGCCTTTGCCTTTGAAACATTTTGTAACACGTAGAGCTCAGCTGAAATATTTAGCTTTGTGAAACAAATCCCAATATGAGCTAGGAAAAATCGTTCAATAGAAAGTTCATTAGAGAAAAACAAAAAAAGGGCAACCAATCAGCGACTGGTTGCCCTTCATAACTCATCATTGAACTCTTATTTGAAGCAAACCTCAGCCCAACGAGCTAAACCTGCAGTTACTGAACCGAAGTAATTACCACTCACAATCGGTACATTCGGCACAGCTTGTTGTACGGCTTCACGAAGTATCGGTGAACGAGCGGAACCACCCGTCATGTAGATTACGTCTGGCTTTTTCTGGCCTTGTTGAATCGCTTCTTTAACCAACTCAATCATCTTAGACTTTGGTGTTTCAATCGCTTCAACCATCTGTTCGACTGAGATATCTACCTCGACCAGTTCAGAGGCAACATTAATCGCAGCACGATATTGAGGGGATTCTGCCAGCGCAATCTTGGCCTCTTCCGCTCTACGCACAATACCGTAACCCAAAGTGTCGTGATAAACCTTCATCAAACGTTCTAGCTTTTGAGGCTCTGACGCTTCTTTACGAAGTAATTTTAATGCCGCTAGGTTTTCTCTTGAATAGAAGTTCTTTTGAGCTTCAACATTATTAATCGCAATTGGGTTCCAGAATTGAGTCAGTGGCATATCAATACCCGAAATGCCTTTGCTGCCCATACCAAAAGGTGACATCAGTTGTTTGAATGCAAGATAGATATCGAGGTCATTCCCCCCTACCCTTTGCCCACTGTGTGCCAACAAGCTCTGGGTACGATCCGCTTTACCCGACCAAGTTGGTCCCATTTCTAATAATGAGCAATCGGTGGTACCACCGCCAATATCAACAACCAATACTGTTTGGTTTTCAGTTAATGTGCTTTCGTAATCAAGGCCTGCGGCTACGGGCTCAAATTGAAAAGCGATATCAAGGAAACCGGCACGCTTAGCTGCGCGAGACAGTATGTCTTCAGCTTGTCTGTTCGCCTCTTCACCACCTCGACCGTGGAAGTTAATTGGTCGGCCGATAACAGCTTGCTTGATCTGCTCTTGAGTCGTGAGTTCGGCTTGATTCTTGATATTTGCCATCATGGCGCACACTAAATCTTCGAAAAAGCTCACCTGCACATCATGCAGTCCACTCGCGCCAAGGAAAGATTTAGGGGACTTAACATAATAAACATCGCGAGGGTCTTCTAAATATAAGTCCAACGCAGCCTGACCAAATGCCATGTCTTCTGGCACTAAGTCGATACTCTCTTCTCTGTTCAGCGCAATCGCACGTCGTAGTACTTGCTCACCGATCGCATCACTCGGCTTGATATTCAAGTGGCGGAATAGATGTTCAGAAACACTCTCACGAGTAGGCGCAAACACGGTTGAGGGAATATAGTGGTTGTTACCTTCTAGCGGTAACAGGCTTGGCTCTCCATTAACCATCGCCGCGACAGAACAGTTCGCTGTTCCATAATCAAATCCAATAAACATAATATCCCCCCACTCAACAAAAGGGGCGAGATGCTACATGAAAAGCCTAAAAATTACGAGGTCATTTCTAAATTTAACTGAGTAATTTCTTAGCTTAACGGCTCTTCAAGAAGAAACAAATATGCTACATTTCAGCCCAAATGAATCACAGGTTAGAGAAATGAAAACACCTTGCCGAGCGGCTTGTAAAAATAATGGCGGAATGTGTAGTGGCTGCTTTCGAACAATGGATGAAATTATAGGTTGGAAAGGCTTATCTGAAGAAGAGCAAACGTCGGTTATGGATAATCTTAGTGGCGCGAGTTCGACTCACCAATGTCCACAGTGTAATGAGCCAGCTCAATGCGATATCAGTGCGGGCAAAGAGACGTGTTGGTGTTTTGAGTTAGAAAAACGAGATACTAGCGATATTCCAAAGGCTGGAGTTTGTATGTGTCGTAAGTGCTTGTCTGCCCTGCCCGTTCAGTAGTTTAGAGCCCATTTAGTAAGTTACTGGATAGCAAGTTACTAGGGCGTGTTGATCTTTCGTGAGTGTTCTTTGAACAGCATGGTAAAGAGTTATAATTTGCTTCGCCAAAAGTAAAACCATAACCAATACCATGCCAAGAACA
>NZ_VTXG01000046.1:0-24335 GCF_013114515.1 Vibrio sp. AIC-3
AAATACCAACCTTCGTTACATTGTCAAAGCCGCTACTTTATTCAGGCTCCTAGGTTCATCTGGTGATACAGATGGTTCACTCGTTTAGCGGTGAACAGCGCTTCATACGACTTCACGTCGCACGCCCCATTATTTGTTAGACTAAATACTCAATCAAATACTATTAATAAAAATGATCATACAAATACTAATGTGAGCCTGATAAGCACATTTCTTGATGAAATCTACTTATGCTCTTTCTCCATACTTTGGGAACTCTACTATAAACGTATTCCTACTATTTTCTCTGGGAATGAGCTCAAGTGTTGCACGGTGTAGTGCAGTAATGTCTTTGCAAATTGACATCCCTAAACCCGCACCGTCGCCATGTTCGGAATGACCCCGATAAAACTGTTCGAAGATTCTTTCACGAGTTTCTTTCGGGATGTCTGGGCCAGTATCGGAAATTAAAACTTTGATTGTATTATTTTTCTCTATGACGCTGACTTGGATGTCACTGTGTTCGCCGGAGTAACGAATCGCATTATCGACGAGGTTACGAAATAACACCTCTAACAACATTCGATCACCTGATATAGCGATGTTGGAAGATGATAAACTGATGTCTTGCTTATGCTTCAATGCTAACGGTGCCAAATCAGCAACAACGGTTTGCAACAAAGGGGTTAGTTCAACGGTGTCGAATACACGTTCTGATAAGCTATCTACTTTAGCTAAAGTCAGTAGCTGATGGATAAGGCGGTCAGTGCGTTCAATGCCTTGCAGAATGTTGAGTAAATCTCCTCTCAGTTGCTCCGGATCATTACTTTCAAGCGCATTTTCTACGTTAAGACGAAGGATTGTTAGTGGGGTTTTTAGTTCATGCGCTGCAGCACGTGTAAAGCGTTTCTCTCTTTGCCAGGCTAACTTTAGTTCAGAGAGGAGAGAGTTGAGCGAATCGACAAGTGGTGCGAGTTCAACGGTGTTGTCTTTTACATGAATGCGATCTAATCGGTGTACGTTTCTTTGTGTGATGGCGGTGCGCAGGTCGTTAATCGGTCGGAAATGTTTATCGATCAACCAAAACAGCAAAAGCAACAAAGTTGGTAGTATCAGCAATTGTTCTATTGATGTGGATAGGGCAATTTCGTGGATGATCTCTTTACGTATCTTGTATTTTTCTGCAACCACGACGTATTCATTATCATGTTTTGTTTGTGGTAGTGAAATCTGAAATGTACGCCATTGTGTAGCGTCTTTTACGATATCAGCGTAGCCGTTATTATCAAAGGACGTAGAGAGTGCGTGCAAGCTTTGATCAGAGCTCCAGATTAGTGTGTTGTCTCGATAGAATTGAAAAACCAAGTTTTGTTCATAAGGGTGGCCGAACTTTGTGACATTGTCGTCGTCAGACTTTGACATTGACTCAATGTTTTCCATCCACTCATTAAATAATTCTCGATGGTTAGCGAGAGTCCTCTCTTTCGTTGAAATTGAGAGCGTCAGCAACATTAATTTTGCGGATTGTCCAAGCCTAGCGTCATAAACTTCTTCGACTTCGTGCTTCGCAGATTGGAAACTGAAATAAAGTGAGATAAGTAAGAGAACACTTACCAACACGACTACTGATAGAGTTAACTGACGTTTGATCGAGTACGATTTCTTATCTTTCAAGAATGTACCCCACACCGCGAATATTTTTAATGACCACTTTGGGCGCTTTTTTACGCAAATTGTGAATATGAACTTCGATAGCGTTGTCGCTTGAACCTTCATCCCAGCCGTGCAGTGATTGTTGCAATTGCTCCTTACTTTGCACGCGTCCGGCGTTCGTCATCAAACTGGTGAGGATTTTAAATTCATTGCGTGTGAGTTTAAGCGGCGCGTCATCGTAGCGAATGCTTTGTTCCGATAAGGATAAAGATAACTGTCCAACTTGAATGATTTCTTCTGCACTACCGGATTGACGGCGAATCAACACACGCAAGCGAGCGAGCAACTCTTCGAGTGCAAACGGTTTTCCGAGGTAATCATCTGCGCCGCCATCAAGGCCTTGAACGCGATCGCGAATGTCGTCTCGTGCGGTAAGTATCATCACTGGGAGCTTAAATCCGCCTTTGCGAATATTACGCAGAACTTCCAGTCCATCGATATCGGGGAGAGTGAGATCCAATATTACGGCGGTGAACGCTTCTGTTTTGAGTGCGCTAGTCACGCCAGACCCTTTTTCCACCCAATCCACAGTGTAACCATGGCGACTTAATGAAGTCACCATGGATTGACCGAGTAGTTTGTCATCTTCTACGAGTAATAAGCGCATGATTTATTTCAATCTCCCAAGAGTCGCTTCAATTTCCAGTTTTCGGCCTTTATCTGCCAAAGGTCGGTCAGGGCGAGGTGATGCTTGCATTGCGCGAGTCAAATACACTTTCGCTTCCTTGTCTCGACCTTCTTCTGCAAGGAAGTCTCCATAAAAATAGTTCGGATCGATGCCTTTTGGATTGATCTCTAACGCTTTTTTCAACATTTCTTCGGCTTTATCGTCATCACCAAAGCCAATTGGCCACCCCGGAACTTTGTAATACAGAGAACCTAAACTGGTGTATGCAGAGCCATCGAGCGTTTGCGGTGACGTTGCAATTACCCCTTCGAGTAAAGATTTGGCTTCTTTGGCGAGTGATAGTGCACCTAAGCCACCTTGAGCACCAGCCAGCGATGCTTTATTGATTGCCAGCCAAATAGTGAGCTCGGGATTGCCGGGTTCTATGTCGAGATAAATACTGGTTTTGGCAATCGCACGATGGAAGCATTGTTCCTTCTCGTCACCATCGGGCGTGCTATACTGACATTCCGCCCATTTCTTTTGAACCTGTTGCAGTGGAGCATTACCTGCCAACGCAGCGGTCGAAGCTAACGTTGAACAAACCGTCAAAGCGAAAAGTAGTTGTTTGGTATTCATCGTCCATGTCCTCTTCAGTGACTGACTCGGTTTACGTATTGGTGAATGGTTTCTTGCTGCTTACGAATCGCAGAAGAAACCACGCTTGGAAGTAGTTGATTGATGCGAGCAAAAAGCTTTTCTGGCCAACCAATCCATTTCGCGGAAATTTCTTTTTCCAACATGGTGACAACGTGATCGGCTACAACTTGCGGCGAGTCCGTTTTGTTACCCAGCTGTCGATTCATTTCATTGACGGCATCGCTATTGAGTGAGGTTTCTGTCGCTCTTGGTGCCAAATACAGCGCACGGATTCCGGTTGCGAACAGTTCTCTGTCGAGCGATTCGGTAAAACGGTGCAACCCCGCTTTTGCCGCGCAATAGGAGGTATAGCCTGGGTAGCCAATTGAGCCGAATGTGGAACCAATATTGAGAATCACCCCAGGCTGTTTTAACCACGTCAACGCCGATTGGCACAGCAGCATCGGCGCAACGAGATTGAGTTGGATTTCGTCTGCAACCTGCGTTGGTCGCTTGTGGCATAACAACGAGAAATCGTTGCTGCCTGCATTGTTAATCAGTGCGTCCACTTTTAGATGTTGGCGCGCTCGCTCTTTAATCGTAGTTAATCCTTCTGATGAGGTGATGTCTGCAACGACTAGGTCATGGCGTTCTGGATTCGACAGTTCGCGCTGTAGTGTTTGCAAGCTCTCTTCGTTTCGCCCAACAAGAATGAGGCTGGCACCGCGTTTTGCTAACTCTTGCGCGATGGCTTGCCCTATTCCGCCCGTTGCGCCTGTCAGGAGAATAGTGCTGTTGTTAATGATCATGCTTCACCTCACGCCGCTTGTTGGGTTGAGAAAGAAGGCAAAGAACGCAGCATTTGTCCGTACAATGCGAACACCATTTTTGCGGAGTCGATGATGACTTGTTGATCTTCCACTTTGGTGGTTTTGTTCATCAGTGATTCAAAAAATTGCAGATGATCTTGGTCTAACACGCTGTGTGAAACCAGGTAAGTCATTGCTGAAGGCGGTAGGCTTAGCGTTGACTGGATTTTTTCTGCCATTTGGCCACCAATGCCGACGCTGGTGCCTTCTAATACCCACACCATCCCAAACAGCGCGAGTGGGTTGTGGCGGTCAATTTTGTGGTAAAGGTAGGAAACCATCAATTCAATCGGCGCACCGACTTGACCTATACCTTTGTTATTGCGTACCGCTTCGGCATCGCCGCCGCACGCTTTGATGTCATTTAAAATCCATTCTTGATGGCCTTTCTCTTCCTCGATGTATTCGGCAATGGCATCTCGTACCCATTCGTATTCGCCAGATAGTCGGCCTCCACACGCCATCAGCAAGGGAACGGTGTGCTTAACGTGATGGTAAGCTTGGGTGAGAAAGGCGATATACATATCTTTGGAAATGTTTCCTTGTTGAACCTCTGCGATGACTGGCGCAGTTAACATTGCTTGTTGAGCAGCGGCAGTGCTTTGTTTGAGTTGTTCGAAAAATAAAGTCATAACCTTCTCCTTAAGAAGCCGTTAACTAAGATGCAGTTTGGAAAGACGTAATGTGTTGCTGAAAGGGCAAATCGATGCGTTGGAGCTTTTGCGCTTGCAGCGTTAATTCAGGCGTTGTGCTCGCTAATAACTGAGCCACATCATGTTCGATTTGATTTCGTTTGAGCTTGCCGTTATCCGTGTACCAATCAGAGATGGCTCGTGGGTAGTCCAGTAGCAATAAGGTTCGGATTTGTGCGTAATCGGGTAGGGTTCGGTTTAATGCATGAACCTTTGATTCGACGTCTTCACTATTGGCAATGACAGCGCATAATGTTTGTTGGCTATCGCCAGTAACGATCAGCGGCGTCATCGGCAAAAACGCCAACGCTTCTGATTCAATCCATTCCGGTGAGACATTTCTGCCATACGCGGTGACGATAAGGTTCTTCTTACGCCCCGAGAGAGTGACAAAACCTTGCGCGTCAATTTGGACTAAGTCGCCAGTTGCTAACCATTCTTGAGTAAACGGCTCATTCAAATAACCAAGAGCAACGTTGCCTTTGACGAGCAGTTCACCATCTTCCGCGATACGAATCTGAGCGTGGGGAAGTGGTTTGCCACACGTTCCTGCTTTAAATGCGGCTGGTGTATTCAAACAAACGACGGAGCCACATTCAGACAAGCCATAACCTTCAAACGCAGGGATGTTCAGCGCATGCGCGGTGTTAATCAGTTGCGACGACACTCTTGCGCCGCCAACAGCAACAAATTTTAGAGAATCCACAAGAGAGGGCTGCTGTTTCGCGATATGAATGAGCGCAAGCAATAAAGCCGGTGTTAGCACTAAGCTTTCTGGTTTGATGGTCGCTAATGCTTGTGCAAACAGATGCGGTTCGAATTGGCTTGAACCGAGTAAGCCGGTTTGCTCTCCGGGTAAAATATATGACGTCACGCCCAACATGAGTGGGACATAAACGCCGGTTATGTTCTCGAGAAGCGTCGATAACGGAAGCAGCACTAAGTGTGAGTGCGCCGTGCCGTTTACTGCGTCGGCGATCGATTTCGCCACCAAACACAAATGATCATTGCTTAAACACACGCCTTTAGGCTGACCAGTCGAGCCAGACGTAAATGTGATTTTTCCGGTTTCTGGTAGATAAGCTACCTGTGTATCTTCATCTCTCAACTGGCTACGACGCAGCAAAGGCATATTTGCAATGGAAAACGGATGGTCTTGCTGGTTAAAGCTTTGCTTAGGATTAGAAGCCAACCATGCTTGCCAATCGCCGACTAAAGCATCGACGCCTGATTGCTCTAACGTATGTTCAACTTGTGCATCAGAGAAAAAAGTCGGAATAGGTACGACGACTATGTCTGCCGCCATCGCCGCCAAATCAACAATGGCCCAATCGATACCGTTTTCTGCGCGTAGCGCGAGTGCTTTGATGTTCTGTGCAATAAGCTCGGCGGCAACGAGTTCGATCTTGTTTAACACTTCAGAGTAAGTTAGTTCAACCGTTTGATTCGCTTCGTAGCCGACAAGTGCTGCTCGGTCTGGTGTCGTTTTTGCCCATTTTGTAATGACATCGAGGAGAATATTCATACTTCACCTATATTCTGGCGTTGTGTTTAACCAAGTTGTTCTGGTTGTGTTTGCGGTTTTAACGACGTTTACTTTTCTATCTAGGCTTGTTTGCGTTTTCTTTCTTTGACTAATCGAAGACGTTCGAGTCCTTTTTGCAAATTGCCAGCTAACACACGCGGTTGATGTTCGTAGTATGACCCCCAAGTGGACTCGGCATCGGGGACTTTGTTTTGATCGGCCTGCGCGATGATATGAGGCTCCAATCCTAGGCGCGCCATCATGGCGTGAAGTGGGTCTGTCGCGGTGAAGATACACCATTCAAAACCGAGGTTGACCAGCATTTCTGCGATAAGGTAAAAGTGCAGAGATGACATGCCCTTAGCGAAAGACGCCAAGTGACCAAACTCCACTAAGTTCGAACGTTTTACGTCGCAGTTAAATACGTTAGAAACCAGCTTTTGGGCGTCGTCTTCTAAATACTGTTCAAGGAACAAAGGCTCATCTTCGGCGATGCGAAAGCCGCATACGGAAACAATTTGGCCGCCTTCAATGAGGGTTAAATACGCCGGCATAAACTGTTTGAGCTCGGCAAAGAATGCTTCTTGATAACGCTGAGAAACATGCTCGATAACTTGGCTCCAAAGCGGATGCATTGGATAAACGATGTCTAAAGTAAAGCCATCTGCAGAAGTTTGTGCATGGTGTTTCATGAGCGCTTCCTTTGTTTGAGTAGTTATTAACAAAATAAAACGCGAAACTTAAGAAACTCTTAAGGAATGAGTGTTTGTAAATAAATTATTCTGTAAAGACCACTAAGTAATCTGCACCATCAATATTGGACACCAAGTTAAGCAACTTTCGATACTTTTAGTTATCCATAACTTACTAATTTAGCAAAGCCTCTGAAACGTTTTTGTCCAAAAGTTTGTTGCAAACGTGTCTACTATGTCTGTGATCACCGAGCGGTAATGTTATTGATTATCTAGGGCAAAAATTATTGGAGCCGAGAGCCTCTCAAGCCGCCGCAGTACTGCTTGGTTACCCTTGCAGCGGGCCCGATTACTGGAGAAGTGCTACAGGCAAAACACTGAAAGAGATTTAAGCGGAATCTATTTAGATAAATGCGGCGATAACTCGCTGTTTAAATTGGCCTAACCTCAGTTCATCAAATGCTAAAGTGAACTCTGCATTATTTGAATTCATCATATCTGAAGTATCTCCCCAACTGAGTAAACTTGGTTGGGGTCGATTAGATTGAACGCTTTCCGATACAGTGCTTGATGGTAGGCGTTTTTCATCAATAGCACTCGGCACGTTATTCTCTTGTTTAATGTACATGCAGCTATCAGGAATATCCTGCTCAATTCTTTCAGCAAACCCAATCAAACTTTCTTCGGCAAAGGTATACAACCACGCTTCTTGGTTGGGTGAATCATTGATTCTTAAAATTCGCCCGAGTACTTGCCTGAAGTAGAGTTCCGTTTTTACCGAACTCATATGACAGCAAACCTGTAGCCTTGGAATATCCGTTCCTTCACTTATCATCCCAACACTGACTATCCACTGAACCGTTGAGTGACGAAACGACTCTATTTCGTGTAACGGATTGTCATGGTGATAAGTCACTATGCATGCTGATTGATTAAACTGCTCAACAAGTCGCTTTTGAATGTCTTTAGCGTGCTTAATAGAAGATGCGACCACCAAGCCTCCAGCACTTGGGGACTCTTGCCTTATCTGCGCTAGCTTTTGGCAACCACTATTCAATATGTAATTCATAGCGTCTTCATTATGAATGACGCTTTGATAAGAGACATCGGATTGTTTCAGGCAATCAAGAATCGAAACGAAGTGTTGATTGTCACTACCAGCTTTAATGCTCAGATGTTCATTATCTATCAAAACGATTTTAGGGCGGCGGCATACTTCGTCTTCAACAGCTTGTTGCAAACCGTATTGGTAATCGCAAACAACCTTACCCTCAGGGTCGGAATATTCAGCTATGACAATCGGTAGTCGATCAGAACGCCAAGGAGTACCCGATAGCGCCAGAGTATAACGAGCAAAGCCTTGGATCTTCGAGACAATTTCTAGTCCCCATGAGTTTGACCGCCCCTCATCATCAAACGAACAATGGTGGATCTCATCAAATACGACTAAGACTCGATATTTACTGACGGTGTTCCAAAAGTTCTGTTCTAAAAAACGGATTGATTGATAGGTGTAAGAGCCCTCAAGAGAACCCAAGCCTCCATTAAAGGAACATTCTAGTTTCCATGAAAAGGTCTTTTTCATCCCTTCCGCAACAGTCAGTGAAGGAGAGAAACACAGCACTAAGTCAATCATGCCTTGTTCAAATAACCTACTCGCCACCTCGGCGGCCATAACGGTTTTACCCGCTCCAGGGGTCGCTTGGCAGAAGAAATGTGAATGCTTGTTTGAAGTGAATTTCTCGATAGCTTGAGCTGTACACTCGGCTTGCCATGCTCTTAACATTGAGGAGCCTTACTTTGGGCGACTTGCATCCAGTTGGTTAGTGCATTAATTCTGCCTAATAGCTTGGCTGAGCGTTCTCTTGCCGCATTAAATAGCGGCTGCATATCTTGCTTGTTGTTTGGGAAACGCGTTAACAACGATTGGTATTCCTCAATCTCGCCTAGAGTAATCGCCAACTCGCCTTCATGTTGCTTCTTCTCTTGCTCTAGTGCATTTAGAGAGCACTCTGGAGTCTGAATAGCTATTGAATCGACCTTAGCTTTCTTATTTCGCCCCGATCTAGGCTCAATTGTGAGCGCTTTGAATTCGTTAGTTTGATGGTAGCGTTTGTCTCTGCGAACCCCAATAACAGAAAGCCAACCTTTCTCCTCTAGCGATAGAAGTTGCTTATAAACATACTTTCGAGCGTCGTCCTTGCTCGGGAAGGCTGAAGTACCGTTTAACAAAGCATCCCTAGCTTCTGTGACGGAGAAATTGTCCATCCCTTTTTCAATCAATAGGTTAAACATGTGAGGGTTAATTCTAGTTACTTTCTTCATGTGACTCTTACAGGCAACGAAAACTTAGGATTGCTAAGTATACAAAAATCAGTAAAACTTAGACAATCTAAGTTATCTAAAGGTTGAAAAGAAATGTGTAAGTGCAAAAAGACAACCCAATCCCTGCGAGGCTCAAAGCTGCGCGTAAAAAAGCCAAGATCACCCAAAAAGATTTAGGGGTGAAAATTGGTATGGAGCAAAGTTCTGCTAGCGGTCGTATGAATCATTACGAGAAAGGCAGACATGTACCCGATATTGGTACGCTTGAACGTATGGCTGAAGAGTTAGATGTGCCGCTAAACTACTTTTTTTGTAGGAGCGAATTGAGCGCTGAGTTAGCGTGCGCTATTGATAAGATGACTGATGAAGAGAAGGCGGTGTTGCTGGAGAACCTAAAGAGCGAGAAGTAATGCTTAAGCTTTAAGTCCATTTTTGCTCAATAACATGCTCAACGGAATTGCATCCGTAAAACGAGGGGCGAGAATCTTATCTTCTGAAGTAATGGCATTTAGGTTGTAAGACGATCCAGAGTCAATTTGATGAAGACGAAGCTCCTCTACAGGACAATTAAAGGGATTATCCAAGTAGGGAAACTTAAATGAAAACGTGCGCGACAATATCTCTTTGTCTATCGTATCGACGTTCTCATTGAAACTCATAAGTAGTGCGTCTTTCAAGAAGTGCTTTAACGCTCGGCACTCCCCTCTACACATAATAAACAAAGGATATAACACTTCATTTTTTGTAAGCACTGGCGGTTCATCAAAGCCCATCCTCGCACTCAAACCAGCAACAAATTTAGCAAAGTGCTTTTTTTGCTCCAAGTCAAAATTATAAGATGCCGTTCCACTCGAATGGCTGTTAGCTTTCAAGAGCTTGAAGTACTCAACCTTTCGTCTCCAACTTAACCTCGAGTTCCATTGTGGCTCTGTCGCTATTACATCAGCATATGGCATACCAACCAGCACAAACGAGACTTTTGCTTCTTCACTTATATATTTGAACGTATTAGCAATAGCTTGCCTTTCTTCTGCTGTAGAAAACTCCACAAGCTCTTGAATTTCATTGACGATAATCAGCTCAACAGATTTACGTTTAAGTTGCTTTACGACAGCCTCACCAAGAGCAATTTCATTACGTCGTCGGGTACCTCTTCCGCCTGAATTTCCATCTAAATCGACTAGAAACTGTGTAAGCGTGTTCTGTTCATTTATGCGGCTTGGCACTCTGGTGCTAAGAACAGATTGTTTGCTCCAAGTTGAACTCGGCAGAAAGCGTGATAGATAGTTGTTAATCAAAGCCGTCTTTCCACTTCCGGCGTCACCAGTTAACAAGAAAGACTCCGGTTCACCGCCAAGGGAGTGATTAAAACGAAGCTGATCGAAGATAGAGTAGATTTCAGTTATTGCAGGGTACTCGATAAAGCTGGTTTCAAAGGATCTTAGCTGCTCAAACTGACTAGACGTTAAGTTCAAATTAATACCCCTCAATATCTTCAAAATCATCATCAGATAACTGATCTGAGACATCGAACACTACAGTGGTTTCTTGTTTAACAGGAGTCGTGTTGATGGAGCTTGGCCCCTCTGACCCCACATCATTAAACTTTGCTAATTTCGAAGTATTGCCCGTTTTAGGCAAGCTAGCCTTATTGCTTTTTGCACCGCGGAATCTATCGGTTTCTTCCTGAATACGTTTCTTCATATACAGAAATGTATCCGCAAGCGCCTCATCATCAGCAAGTCGTCTAATGTTAAGCCTGCGTACTTTTTGTATGCGCTCATGTTCAAAAAGGGACAGTCCTTTTGTATATCCACTGTTGTCTACCGCTGGAACTTTTATGTACCTCTTTTCCGATTCTAGATAAACATGGATGTAGCTGATATCTGAAGGGTCTGTTTTGGTCTTAACAAACAGCTTTTTGCCATTGTTAGACGCCCAATATTTACGGTATTCAATAAGTTCTGAGGACTGATAGCGGAGGTTATGAAGCCTGATCCCTGACACTCCAATGGTTCTGGGTCTAAGCAAACCTAGCTCAACTCTCAACTGCTCCTTCTCAGCACCACTGTAGTAAGAGGGAGTCCATTCTGATTGTTTCCACTTGTGGTATGGAATGTCACGTTCTCTTGAATCAGGTGCCATATGGTAATAGTCGACAATCCATTTATGAAGTAGTTCTAGAAATACAGAAACTCTAACCACCGCATCCTTCTTTGGGTTGTAATCTTCTAGTTGAGTAGGGTTGGTGAATGTTTTTCCAGGTAGTGAGTTCACTAACCCTTTATTCATCTGATCAAAGAGCTTTTCGATCCCTGACTTTCTCCAAGGTTTAGCAGTTTGACTATATTGAATGTCAGTTACGAATGGTCTTAAAGAATCTTCTAAACTATCGGTCCAAAATTCAGCGCCATTATCAACAACTAGGTAGTCAATCTTTCCGTGACATGGCCAATCATTCTTTATAGAAGGATAGCTATTTTTTAACCAGCTTTTATCTATTAAAGTATTAAGCAAAGCCTTGCGCACAGAGTCGAAACTGGGATCTCTAAAATTCACACTCAACCCTACGATACACTTACTGAAACGATCATAAAGCATAGTCAGGTAGGGGCGCCCCAAAGGAATATCCAACTCATCATCAATCAAAATCACTGGTACTGGGGTATGGTCAATTTCGACATATTCCATTGGTTTGGTCGCAGCTACTTGCTGACCAACCGAACGAAATTCTCGGTCTGCGTATCGTTTGCCAAACCTTGCGATCGCGACCTCATATGGAGGTAAGCCGTGTATTCGATTGTAAAAAGAGCGCTCTGAAATTGGTTTAATTTTCCCCTCGACAATCCCACGATTTATTTGAATCACTCGACTCTTATAGTATCGGTATGATTCTGCAACGCTAAGTCGCTCACGTGTCAGGTATACGTTCTGAATTGCCTCGTCAATCAAGGATTGCGAATCCATTTCTTTTTGGCGATTGCCCTTAAACATATGCTTCGGAATAAGTGCACATGGGTCTTTACCCGCTTCAAAATAATATTTTTTCCAAGTTGCTAAGGTTCGCCAACTCGGGGGAGTGAGCTGTAATTCTGGTTCAATGAGACTTAAAATAGGGTTCAAGTTTTTCTCGGTCCATCCACCTTTTAAACGTTTTTCCACAAACGCGATGATTTTGATACGACGGAGAACTTCTTGTTGTACCTTCTTTGATTGACTATCGATAGTTGAAGATATTTCAATAGGTTCTTGGATTAGCTTTATTGGTAATTGCTGCGACTCTTCTTCTGAAGCTTCAAACTCATCAAAGAACCCAAATATGCTGTTAGAGTCCGATGGCATAGTTAACACCAAACGTAAGTTTCGAGGCCAAAGCCAATATTGTTGAGGTCTGTTTTGATTTGCCCCGAAGAGATCCAAGGAAGAGTAGAGATAAGTGTGTCTTGCTCCGATAAACCGAAATACAAAGACACCTCTTGTAGCTGCACCATTTGTTTTCGTTGAATAAACGCCAATACTAGCTTTTGAAACTCAGTCACGGTTCGCAATCCGGAATAACGGTGTAGTAACTTAAAGTTATCTAACGTCGATCCCATTCTAATTTGTTTCTCAGTAACCAAAACTAAGCGCCTGTTGAACTCATTCAACGCAACTCTTTGTTTCTCTTCAAATCTATTCCTGAAATCAGGTTTGAGAATCTGACTAGAGTGTTTTACTTCGAAGAGGGTTGACTGCTCGTTGTGATCTGTTACTAAAAAGTCTGGGGTATATCGGCACTTACGATTATTGAATTGATAGTGGAAGCCAAAAGGTTGAGAGGTAAAACTTTTAATGTTTGCGTTATATTCGAGGTGAAAGCAGAAATCGAACTCCAAAATGGAGAGAGTTCGAACAACAGCATCATTCTTCAAGCTCATGAACTTACAGATGTTGTGTACGTGAGATGATTTCTTGGTTTGGTCGAACATAGCAAAATCACTTTTGTTGTAAACCTACAACAAAAAATAGACTATGAAGACTTATGGTGCAAATATGAAGAAAGCCTGCAATTTATGCGAACATATATTGCAGGCTTCATAAGGGGTGGGAACCCAGCCACATCCCGGCACACAAGTCACTCGCTGCGGCTGCTCCCTTCCAGGCCTGACCGAGTTCACGAGCTATTGTTGCGGGAGGACCAGGCCCCCATAGATTCGTTTTCTAAGAGGCTTGCCTCAAAGAGTGATTGGATTATTAAGCATCACAGCAACCATTGCAAGCCCTTCCACCCTATTTTTGAACAATTGCGGTCTAAGTGCTTATCCTTTATTCAAACCACTAGGAAATCGCAGGTAAATTCACCATTTACCTGCATTTGGAAGGTTTGGATTGCTGGAGTACTAGATATCGATGTCTTCGTTATCTTCTGTGCGAATGATGTAGTCTGTCATCCACGCGGTACCTAATAGACACAACCACACCACAAATACTGGGCTTGGTACTTCGATGCTTGGAGTAATCACCAGAGCCGCAAAGCCGACCGTTGGCAGTGTCCAACATAATAGTTTATTCCAGCGGAAGGTTTTCAAGCGCGTCAGCGTTTCCATCGATGCCATGATGCCCGTTATACACAAGGCAACCAAAGCGGCATAAGGTAAATCGGCTATCCATAATGGAAGTATTAAGCCTAATGACCACCAGCTGTGTCGGCTGGCAGGCTTAAGATGATTTGCCGCCCACCAAATTACGATGATAGATAAGGTCTGAAGTGTGGTAACCCAAGGGACACCTTCAAGCTTGCCTGCTGATTGCGTGACCATGATCCCGACCTGCAAAGTAGTCACAATTAAGCCGGAAATAATCACGACCGACAAACTACTGCGTCTTGAGAAGACCACCATCAATAGCGGGAATAGTACCCACGCACTGACAGACAGCGTGATGGGCTGCAAAGGAAGGGTTAGACCATAAGTGGTCATGGAAACAAGCAAAGCTAATCCTGCTATGCCTCCCTGCGGTAAAATCCATAAGGCAGGAATGACCATTGCAAGCACCGGGATATCTCCCTCACTTAAACTGATTGCTCTCGCGCAAACAACCGCTAATAATGTGGTGATCAAGAACTGAAACGTTGTAAATACCATAGCCCTCTCCTTCTACCGATCCGTGGTACCATACCAATCGTAGTAATTAACTGGTCACCCTAGCTTGTTAAAAAACTCGATAACCTCGTTAGATTTTTTGATTGTAGAATAACTACTTATCAAAGCTTCTTATCAAAAAGAGCTGCCTTGCTCTCAAGCTTTTTCCCTGCGCTATTTTTGAACACTTATTTACTGTGATTGGTATTTATGAACTAGGAACATTTAGTATGGACCAATTTTTGAGCCAAATCTTTGCTGTGATTCACCAAATTCCATATGGGAAAGTAACAACTTATGGAGACATAGCACGTTTTTCAGGATTTCCGGGCTATGCGCGCCATGTTGGTAAAGCGCTGGGTAACCTGCCAGAAGGTAGCAAACTGCCTTGGTATCGAGTGATAAACAGCAAGGGTGAAATCTCTTTAAAGGGTGATTCGTTCGACCGACAAAAGCAGCATTTGGTTAAAGAAGGGGTTGAGGTGAGTGATGCAGGAAAGATCAAACTCAGAATATACAAATGGCAGCCCTAGAGCTGCCACTAATCGTCAATTCAACTGGCTAAGTTAAGCCAATCAAGATGCCTTAACAGTGGCATCGATTTCTGATTAACGAACACCAACCAAACGTAGGTCTGCTTGCTGTGTATTTTCTACATCAGTAATTACTGACTTAATCGTGTCCGTTATGAAACGCAGTTTACCGTCAACATGAATCGATGCGCGCATGTTGTAACGGTGGTTAGCTTTAATTTTGTCGTTGTCGTAGCTCAGCTCGAATGCGAACGGTACTTGCTTACCGTCTGTGGTGAACTCTTGAGTTGCGATAACCGTCGATGGTGCATCAGCCAGTGAGATATCTTCTAGCGTAACGGTAACCACTGCATTCTCTGGCAATGCAATTCTTTCACGGTAGCTTACTGTTCCTGAAATCACTTGAGTGTTCTCTGCAACCACTGCTTGAGAAGCGCTCGTTTCTGATGTTGCTTGGCAACCAACAAGTAGGCCAAACGATACTAAAGACGTAATAAGAATTAGAGCCTTTTTCATATTCAATTTCTCTCAACATGTTTGCCGGACTCGGCAAATCTACTCACCAATTATAAGAGAGCTTTCATATTCTGTCTTGAAACCCTATGATTTATTGACAGATATCTGACTAAGCTAAATGATTAACACCATAATCTGACACCCATTTTACGAAGAGGAATGCTGGCGATGAGTCAACCTTTACAAGAATTACTAAGTTTACTTCAGCTAGAAAAACTGGAAGAAGGTTTATTCCGTGGGCAAAGTGAGAACCTAGGCCTACCACAGGTATACGGCGGTCAGGTATTGGGACAAGCGCTTTCTGCTGCTCGTTATACCGTTCAAGACGACCGTAGTGTTCACTCGTTCCACAGTTATTTTCTGTTTCCCGGCGATCCTGAAAAGCCAATCATTTACGATGTTGAGAACCTACGAGATGGACGCAGCTTTAGCACACGCCGTGTAAAAGCGATTCAAAATGGCCGCCCTATTTTCTATCTCACTGCTTCTTATCATGGCGATGCGCCAGGGTTTGAGCACCAGATTTCAATGCCTGATATTCCGGGACCAGAGAACTTTGCCTCAGAAACTGAATTAGCGAGCCACATTGCGGAATTCTTACCAGAGAAACTGCGCAAAACCTTCTGTGGCGAAAAGCCGATTGAGATGCGTCCGGTGACGGTGGTAAACCCACTGAAACCTAAGAAGACGGAAGCGAAACAATACCTTTGGGTAAGAGCGAATGGCGCGATGCCAGACAACCACTTGATCCACCAATACCTGCTTGCCTACGCATCGGATTGGGGATTCTTAGTGACGGCGCTTCACCCACATGAAGTCTCTATCATGACGCCAAATTTTCAAGTGGCGACGATTGACCACTCAATCTGGTTCCACCGCCCATTCAAAATGGACGAATGGCTGCTTTATGCGATTGAAAGCCCAACGGCAGCGAACACTCGCGGCCTAGTGCGCGGCGAGATCTTCAACCAGAAAGGTGAGCTGGTAGCGACAGCAGTACAAGAAGGTGTGATGCGTTTTACTAAATAGCACTCAAATAAATAGCGGATAAACGCTTCTTACAAGCCCCAAATACGCACAAACAAAAAGAGGCTAGGTTTAATACCTAGCCTCTTTCTTTAATGACGCTTAAGAAAACTCGTCACGCAAAAATCAATAAAACCTACTCAACTTCTAACGTTGGCTCAAACTCGCCTTGAACTCGCGTTTTAATGCCATCACCTGCGTCTCGTAGAAGGTTAAATGGCGATAACACTACGCCTTTCACCGCGCCCTCAGCGGCTCCCTGAGCGAGTTCCTTACTCTTATCAGCTAACAAATTAGCTTGTGCCAAAATACCTGGGACTTCCGCTCGTAGCATTTCAGATTCCGTGACGATGACAGGAATAGTCTGTTCGCGGTAAGACTTACTTTCAGCGAGCATTGGTGGCATTACGTCTACGCGGTATCTCTTTAATTCAGTTAATGTTGGTGGAATAACATCGGTTCTTACCTGCTCGACTTCCGTTCGAACATTTTTCACTTCATCTAATATCGCAGGGATTTTGTTGTCGACCGAGGCTACGGTTTGATTCACATCATCGATCGTCTTTCTAACTTCTTCGACAGTGTTTAACACCTGAGGAGCAAGATCGCTGACATGTTCTGCAAGCGCTAATAGCTCTTCTACTTTGAGCCCTTTGGTGAGGCCCGATATGTCTTCGATAACTTGCGGGTAAGTATCAACGATTTCACCGACTTTATTAGTCAATGAGTAGATGGTGTAACCCAAGTAAAAAATGGCGACCGCCAGTACCAGCTGGATAGCGGTAGATACTTTTGCAAACATGAATAATCCTTTTCTTTATCGCAGAGACGAGATCTAAACTGAGAAGATAGTTAAACTAAAGCGATAGTTAATCTATTACTAGGCGCAGCTTAAAGCGGCAATGCTGTCGTGTACTTCAATGGTTCCATCGCAAACGTCGAGGTCACATTAGAGATACCATCAATGCTATTCACCAAGCGCTTATAGAAATCATCAAAGCACTTCATGTCTTTAACCTGAACCTTCATCATATAATCATATTCGCCAGCCATGCGATAGAACTCCATCACTTCTGGAAATTCCGACACAGTATTCACAAAACGACCATACCACTCATGAGAATGATCACTGGTTTTCACCAATACGAACGCAGTAAAGGAAAGATCCAGTTTTTCCGGGTTCAGCAGTGCAACTCTTTTCTCAATAATGCCGTTCTCTTCGAGGCGCTTAAGCCTTTTCCAACAAGGCGTTGTAGTGAGATTGACCGCTTCAGAAATATCGTTCAATGACAGGGTGCTGTCTTCTTGCAGTAAGCCTAATATTTTTTTATCTACGGCATCTATCACACTTTTCACCAAATCGCATTTAAAGAGAATAATTTTCTACAATTTAAGCAAAACAAAGCAAATATGGCAAAGTTTTTCTCTCCGATTATAGATAAATTAGAACCATACCAATTACAAGAATTCCTACACTCGATCAGGAGAACGCTTATGTGCACTGACCATCAATGGATTAACAACGCGATTCGTAAAATTGAAGCGGACTACCAACGCTCAGCGGATACGCACCTTATCAAGCTCGAACTACCAAGTATCGAAGGCATTGATGTTTACCTTAAAGATGAAAGCACACACCCAACGGGTTCTTTGAAGCACCGCTTAGCGCGTTCTCTGTTCTTATACGCTATCTGTAATGGTTGGGTTGGTCCAGAAACGACGATCATTGAATCTTCATCAGGCAGCACAGCCGTGTCTGAGGCTTACTTTGCTCGCCTACTAGGTCTCCCGTTTATTGCGGTAATGCCAAAATGCACAGCGAAGAAGAAAATTGAGCAGATTGAATTCTACGGCGGCCAAGCGCATCTTGTGGACCGCTCAGATGAAATTTACGATGAGTCTCGCCGTTTAGCAGAAGAATTGAATGGTCATTACATGGATCAATTTACTTACGCTGAGCGCGCAACCGACTGGCGTGGTAACAACAACATCGCGAACTCGATTTTCAATCAAATGCAGATGGAAGATCACCCAGTTCCAGCTTGGGTAGTAATGAGCCCAGGTACTGGCGGTACTTCAGCGACGATTGGCCGTTTCATTCGCTACCAACAACATGAAACTAAGCTTTGTGTTGTCGACCCTGAGAACTCTGTATTCCACGAATACTTCCAAACAGGCAATGCGAACGTGAAAGGTAGTACATTCAGCAAGATTGAAGGCATTGGTCGCCCACGAGCAGAACCAAGCTTCATTCCTGGTGTGGTTGACGAAATGCGTAAAATCCCAGACGCAGCAAGTATCGCAACGACACATTGGTTATCTGACATTCTTGGTCGCAAGGTCGGCGCATCAACCGGGACTAACATGTACGGTGTGCTTCAGTTAGCCAGTGAAATGAAAGCACGTGGCGAAAAAGGTTCTATCGTGACTTTGCTATGTGACAGCGGTGAGCGTTACCTAGATACTTACTTCAATGACGAGTGGGTAAATCTGAATATCGGTGACCTACAACCTTATGCAGCGAAGTTAGAAGCTTTCTCGCAAACGGGTGAGTTGGCTTAAGTTCAAAACCGATAGTTCGAAATAGAAAAGAGCCCATCAAGGTACTATATATAACTTGATGGGCTCTTTTTGTTTATTCATTCTATTAGTCAGCCACTAACGAGAACAAATTACTCTGGCTTCTGCTTCGCTTCAAATGCCGCGAGTTGTTCAGGCGTCGCTTTTGGTTGATGGTTTTGTTTCCACTCATCGTAAGTCATGCCGTATACACGCTCACGAGCGTCATCGATATCCAAGTCTAAGCCTTGTTGCTCTGCTTCCGCTTTGTACCATTTACTGAAACAGTTTCGGCAGAAGCCAGCCAAGATCATCAGATCGATGTTCTGCACATCTTTATTGTTATCTAGGTGTGCTAGCAGGCGACGAAAGGTTGCTGCATCCAGCTTATCTTGTTCTTCTTGAGAAAGATCTTTGTATTTAAATTCAGCCACTTTACTTTCCTTTATTCGATCTATTGTATTAATTCGTTGAGCTCTGTTTGTTATACAAAAAAAGCCTGCAATTCGCTAGGAGCAAACGCAGGCTTTTCAATATTGTTACACTATTCCGTGTTCATTAATCGTGCGTGTTCATTAACCGTGAGAGGTTCTTCCCACGTTGTCATGGCTAAGCTCTTTATTAAGTTCCGCTTCCACGTGACCCGGAGAGCGTGTTGATCCTGAAATCAGTCGGTACATCGCAGGGATAACGAACAGAGTTACCAATGTCGCGAAGCCCATACCGAAGAAGATAACCGTACCCACAGCCACTCGGCTTTCATAGCCTGCGCCCGTTGAAGTAATCAATGGGATTGCACCGGCTAGTGTGGTGAACGCCGTCATCAAGATTGGACGTAAACGTCGAGCCGAAGCATCAATGATCGCCTTTTCAAACTCAATGCCACGGTCACGAAGTTGGTTAGCAAACTCTACGATCAAGATACCGTTTTTGGTCACCATACCGATCAACATGATCATACCAATCTGGCTGTAGACATTGAGCCCTTGACTCATCAGCACCAAGCCTAAGAAGCCACCGAAGATACCCATAGGTACGGTGAACATCACCACCAGCGGGTTAATGAAGCTTTCAAACTGCGCGGCCAGTACCAAGTATGCGACCAGCATCGCTAGCGCAAACACCACTAGGATACTTGATTGGTTCTCTTTAAAGTCTTTTGACTCGCCAGAGTAGCTCACTGAAATATCACCCGGTAGCTGTTCAATCGCTTGTTCATCAAGGAAATCGAGCGCGTCACCCAGCGTGTAACCTTCCATTAAGTTCGCTTTAATGGTCACCGATTTCTGCTTGTTGTAGTGCGACAAACGAATCGATGAAGCCACTTCTTCAATGTGCGTCAGCGTATCAAGTGTAACCAGCTCACCAGACTGAGTTCGCATGTAGATTTGGCTTAGATCGTTCGCGTTGTTGAAGCTGTTTTCATCACCACGCAGATACACGTCGTACTCTTCACCACGGTCAACGAAGGTCGTTTCACTGCGGCCGCCAAGCATGATTTCTAACGTATCTGAAATGTCTGAAACGCTAACACCTAGCTCTGCTGCACGCTGCTTATCTACGGTTACCAATAGCTCTGGTGTTTTCTCAGAGTAATCGATGTCCGCGCCTTCCATCATTGGAGAATCTTCAGCCGCTTGTTTTAAGAGCTCTGCCCACTTCTGAAGTTCAGAGTAATCAGAACCGCCAAGTACGAATTGAACAGGCTCACTTGAACCACCTTTGAAGCCCGGCATGAACGGGAATACACGCACATCTGGAATGCCGTTCAACGATTTACGAACTTCGTTCAACGCTTCTTGTGCGGTAACGTCACGCTCATCCCAGTCTTCTAGTATCATGATTACGAAGCCCGTTTGGTCACCCGCATTACCACCAAACGCTGGTGATTGAATACTGAATGACTTCAAGAAGCCCTGACCAAGCAATGGCATTAGACGCTCTTCAACGATGTCCATGTTGGCAGACATACGGTTGTAACTGGTTGCATCGGCACCACGAACAAACGCAAAGATAACACCACGGTCTTCTTGCGGCGTCAGTTGCGACGGCACTTGTTGCATCAAGCCATAACTACCGCCCATACACGCGATAATGATAATTGGAGCTGCCCAACGCCAATTTAGAGCACGGCGCAATACCGCGCGATATCCAGACTCAAGCTTGCCAAATACGCGCTCGACAAACAGATTAAAACGGTTTGGTTTAACGTTCGCTTTTAGGATTTTACTGCCTAATACTGGCGTTAACGTTAATGCAACTAGCGACGAGAAGATCACCGACATAGCGAGCAATACAGAGAACTCGGTAAACAACAGTCCAACCATGCCATCCATGAAAGAGATTGGTAGGAATACCATCACCAATACAAGCGTCGTTGCGATTACCGCGAAGCCTACTTCACGAGTACCTTTATAGGCAGCAAGCAGTGGTGACTCACCACGTTCAATGTGGTGGAAAATGTTTTCAACCACTACGATCGCATCATCTACTACCAAACCAATCGACAGGATAAGTGCCATCAGGGTAATCAGGTTGATGGAGAAACCGAAGTAGTACGCGGCAATAAACGACGAGATCAGAGATACAGGTACGGTTACCGCTGGAATAAGTGTTGCACGTGCTTGACCAATAAAGATGTAAAGCACAAGGATAACCAAGCCACCCGTGATAAAGAGTGTGCTGTATACCTCTGAGATTGAACGGTCAATAAAGACTGTTGAGTCATAATCGACAGCTAAACGAGTACCGTCTGGCAAGAACTTTTGAATTGCTTCGACTTCTTTATGGACTAAGTCAGCCACCTCAAGTGGGTTCGCATCTGACTGAGGCACGATACCCATACTTACGTTAACAACGCCGTCACTCTTAAAGGTCGAGTTCTCGTTTTCTGCGCCAATGTAAACATCCGCTACGTCTTTCAAGTAGATAGGTGTGTTATCAGAGGCACGTTTAACGACTAGATATTCGAAATCTTCCGCTTCAGTGTAAGAACGAGCAGTACGAACCGACATCACAATCGCATCGTTACGTACTTCACCACCTGGGCTTTCAATGTTCTCACTGTTCAGAGCAGAAGTGATGTCCGAGGTAGTAACGCCACGACCCGCCATCTGCGCAGGTTTCAGCTTCACGTACATTACTTTGTACAAGCCACCTGAGATATCCACCGAGCTCACGCCAGAAATCAAACTAAAGCGGTCAATCAACACACGTTCGGTGTAGTCGGTTAACTGCGTTCGGTCCATCTCCGTCGAACTTAAGTTGATGTAGACCGAAGCTTCACCACTACCATTGTTCTTATAAACAATTGGGTCGTCGGCTTCATCTGGCAATGAACGCTGCGCACGAGCTACAGCATCACGAACATCACTCACACCGGTATTGAGGTCGTAACCAAGCTCAAAAGTAATCGTGATACGCGACATACCGTTACGCGTTGTGGATTCGATCTCATCGATACCACTGATGCCGGATAACTGGTCTTCAAGGTTGGAGGTTATTTGGCTTTCAATGATGGTGGCAGACGCACCCTCATAACGAGTACTGATCGATACTACCGGGCTTTCAATATCTGGCATCTCACGAACCGCGAGCTTATTGAAAGAGACAATACCAAACACAACCAATAGTAGGCTCAATACGACGGCCGCTACTGGTCTCTTTACAGAAACATCAGATAACAACATTAGTTAGCGCCTTCTTGTGCTTTTTTATCACTTGCTGCATCAGCTGGGCGATTAACGGCAAGCTCTTGAACCAAGACGCCGTCACGCATGTTCACGATACCTTGCACCACGATCTTCTGGCCAATTTCGATGCCTTTGTCGATCACGACTTCGTTATCGATACGTGCCCCAAGGAAAACTTCTGTACGAGTTGCTTTATTATCTTCGTCGATAACATAAACGAAACGCTTCGTACCTGAATACTCAAGCGCTTGAACTGGAATGATTGGCGCTTCCACTGGTGGGAAGTCCATATCCGCCGCCACTAACATACCTGGCTTTAGATAATCATTATTGTTGTCGAAGTGGATTCGAACTCGAAGGTTCAAGGTTTCAGCGTTAATACGAGAATCAATGCCTACTACAGTACCAGTGAACTGAGTGTCGCCCCATGCGCTAGTACGAGCCGTTACTTTCATACCTTTAGACAGTTTAGAAAGGTAGCGCTCCGGGATCTGCAGATCTAATTGCATTACCGATAGGTCATCTAGAGTTACGAGTTCAGTACCGGCTGTCACCATTTTACCGCGGCTAAAGTCGATAAAACCAACAGTGCCCGAGAATGGCGCGCTGATGTGAAGATCTTTCAGGTTGGCATTTGCAGCAGCTAAACGAGCATTGGCGATCTCT
This sequence comes from Vibrio sp. AIC-3, assembly GCF_013114515.1. Taxonomy (NCBI): domain Bacteria; kingdom Pseudomonadati; phylum Pseudomonadota; class Gammaproteobacteria; order Vibrionales; family Vibrionaceae; genus Vibrio; species Vibrio sp. AIC-3. The sequence goes on from NZ_VTXG01000046.1 coordinate 23,154, forward strand.
ACATTGGTTTTCTGAGCGTCAATTTCAGTTTGCGTGATCGCGTTACGTTTCACTAGGCGTTGAAATTCCGCCAGCTTACGTTGCTCGTCTTTTAGATAAGCTTGCGCTTCTGCAACTGCCGCTTTTGCTTTGTCATCGTCGAGTTGAACCAACATCTGCCCTTTAGTGACATCTTGATTGGCTTTAATGTTGATAGAGTCCACTCTGCCAGCCACTTCAGAAGTGATCATTACCGATTGCTCGGCTTCTAGCTTACCGACCAACGAAAGAGATTGGCTAACTTGGTGAATATCAACCTGCTCAGTAACAACAGTGACAGTGCTTGGGCCCATACGTTTAGCGAGTACGGCTGGAGACGCCATAAGAATAGACAAGCTAAGCAGGGTTAAAACAGATTTACGCTTCATAATAATGGTCTGCAAGTAAGTTTATACCAATCACAGTGAGTAAGTGGTCAGAAATAGCGTAGGGAAAAGGCTTGAGAACAAGGCAGCTCTTTTCAACAGATAGTTTCGATAAGTAGTTATTCTACAATCAAAATATCTGACGCTGTTCTCGAGCATTTTAGCAAGCTAGAATGACAAGTTACTTACTACGATAGGTATTATTATCTATAAATGAAATTAACCGTATTCTATCAACTGATGAATGCTGTAACGTCAAGAAGTGTAAATCTAGATTAAATTCCATTTACGTTTCATCACGTTTTAGACACATTGAACACAATACAGAAAGCCTGTCACCTCAAGGTGTTACCTATCAGTACGTAAACCTTAGTACAGATGTTCACTTCACGAGCAATATGCGTACTTTTCGCCATCTTTGCCCAAAAAGGCAGCATTTAACACAAAACCATAAGAAAAACCCTTTACAGGTTTAGCGTGTTTGCTATGATGCGCTCCGCACTTGAGAGATGCGTTGGGAAAAACATCTCTTTAGCCTATCCATTATGAGTTAGGAAAAAACACCCTGGAGGGGTTCCCGAGTGGCCAAAGGGAGCAGACTGTAAATCTGCCGGCTCCGCCTTCGATGGTTCGAATCCGTCTCCCTCCACCATATTTCTTCTTATCTCTTTTACAGAGTTAAGAGAACAACCTGATTGATGGGCTTATGGGAAAACATCAATTTAGGCTTACTTTGTGAAGAGTAAGACACACCCTGGAGGGGTTCCCGAGTGGCCAA
>NZ_VTXG01000047.1:0-20443 GCF_013114515.1 Vibrio sp. AIC-3
GCATGAAAACGGTAGTTTGTGTATGATTTTTGTTTGGCGACTAAACCATATCACTTACTACCGTTTTTGTTTTTAGTTCCCGCTAATCCGCGATGAACCTTTTTTTTGACCAAGAGGATCGCTTATTTAACTAAGCTGATGCCTTCTTTGTCGATCGTGATCTTGCCAGATTTGTACAAACCACCAATCGTCTTCTTGAACGTACCTTTGCTGGTTCTGAATGCAGAGAAAATAACCTCGGGTGAAGACTTATCATTCAAAGGCAGGTAACCGCCTTTCTTCTCAAGCAGGTCAAGAACCTTAGTGCTTAGGTCATCCATCTTAGCGACGCCAATTTTCTGAAGAGACAGATCAATCTTACCGTCTTCTTCACGAACGTTTTTAATGTAGCCTTTTAGCGTTTTACCAATGAATAGCTTGCCGATGATGTCTGACGGGAAAATCATGCCCCAGTGTTCACCGTTCACAATCGCTTTGTAACCCAATTGGCTGCGCTCAGCGATAATTAGATCGACTTGTTCATTTTGCTTATAAGTCGCTGGCGTTTTGTCTAACCATTTGTTGAACTTCGTGGTACCAACAATACGGCTCGATGCTTTATCAATGTAGACATATACTAAGATTGACTGACCTTCGTTTAAACGGCCGCGCTGCTCGCTGAAAGGAACAAGAAGGTCTTTACCTTTCACGCCCCAGCTCATGAATGCACCAGTGCTGTTAACACCTTCAACCGTCATTAAACCAAACTGGCCTACTTGAGCGATCGGTTTTTCAGTGGTTGCAGCGATCTGGTTGTCAGAATCTATGTATAAGAAAACATCTAGCTTTTGACCAATTTCAACACCTTCAGGAGTAAATCGTTTCGGCAGCAACACGGTTCCATAGTCGCTCGCGTCAAGGAATACACCGAAGTCTGCTTGTTTTACTACTTCTAAGTTGTTTATTTGACCAATATTAATCATCAAGGTTGTCTCTACTTTAAATTTGGCGGAGATTATACGTGATCTCTGATATGCTTTCGCTAGTTTCATTCATATTTTTACATTCTAGGAGACATCGTTGATCACCGTTGATAAACAAGATGCGATAACACTTAAAATTAACCATGCCATGGCTAAGACCAAAAAGCTCGACATGGACGTTTATCTATTCATTCCCGGTGAACTTGGACTGACTCCTGAAGTGCTTTCTGAAAGTGCCTTTTTCTACAGCTCAATCACTCAAAAACGTGCCTACTATAGTGACAAAACACTTTTACCTTTGGTACACAGTCGCTTGGCAAAACGTGGACGCTTATCTACAACACAGTATCGTGTCAGTTTGAGTCTGTTTGCCTACCAATATGTTATCGCGTTAGATAAAGCAGTCAGCAGCTTAAATAAAACTGATAGTGACGACGTAACGGCTGATGAAGTAGATGAAGTCATTGAATTGGCTTTAGATATCTTGAAGAAGCTACGCCGAAGCATCCCTTACGAAGAAAATCTCAAGCGCTACTACGCTAATATCGATAACTACCTATCTTGGTATACCGAGCAAAAGTTCCTATCGCTAGTTTCACACATGCCACGAGGTAGTGAGTATTCAACGATTAAAGAACGACTCTTAACGCTTTGTGATAAAGAGACCGCGCACCGTAAACTGAACCGCTACAACTCAGCAAGAGTTCGAGAGGACGTTACCCGCTTGAGTAACAAGATGCGTTTGCTGCGTCGTTTGATTGAACACCCTATCGTGCTTAAAGAAAAGACAACGTCGATGGGTAAGAACGTTAAGCGTGCCGTGAAAGGCATCGCGACCGGTTTGGTGATGGTTGTCGTGACCACTACTGTGATCTTGGCTCGTGACTTTCTTGGTGAGATTACCGCCTCTTTCATCGTGGCAATGTCTTTCATTTACGCACTGCGTGAGATCTTTAAAGATGACTTGAGAGACATCCTTTGGCGCTGGCTGCGTAAAGGCAAGCCAAAATGGAAGCGTCGTTACTATGATCCAACGACCAACAAGTCAGTAGGCCATAAACTGGAATGGTTGGACTACGCAAATTTTTCTAAGCTTGCAGATCGCATTCAGTCGATCCGTAAAAAGCGTGTGGTACAACGTGAAGAGCAAATCTTGCATTACCGCTCTCATACTGAGATGTCGACATCGACCTTTATGAGTGGTTATGAGGAGACTCGTGAAACGTTATCGATCAGCCTAAGAGCGCTGACACGGTTGATGGATAAAGGCTCAAACAAGATCTACCGCTTGAATGAAGGACAAGTGAGCCGCGAATCAGTAGAAAAGCGTCATCTTCTCAACCTGATCATTAAAGAGAACAACCATGATAACGAACCAACCTACTACCGTTGGAAGATCGTTATGAACCGTTCAAAAATAGTTGATATTGAGCAGATCACTCAAGAGTCATAGAGCCGTTATAAAGTTCTCTATAACGGTATGTGGAAACCATTCACATACCGTTGTTTTATCTCTTCAACGTTACCCATGACTTCTAAACCAAAATCTATTATTTAATCGCTATTTTCTTGAAGGGACTTTCTTAATTGAAAGCGTAAGCGTGAACTCCGCCATCGGCTCGTCACCATGTAAAGATGGGCAAGTCGCGATAATGGTTACGGGTTGATTGACCCGTTCTCCGGTCGACATGGTTTCTGCCAGCATAGTGTTGATCAGCTCACCGTCGTTACAAGTGAAATGCACATCACCTTCAGGGCGCTTCAAAAAGTTACCCGTCACCTCTTTAAAAGCCAACGAGATCTTTTCACCTTGCTGCTGAGATTTGCTCATCGCAAGAAACCCACCCGCGACATCCGCACCTACAGCCAAAACGCCAAAGTACATACTGTTAAGGTGATTCTTAGTACGCCTTCTAAGCGGGATTTTCACTTCAACATGTTGGTTGTCCAACGCGAGTAGTTTTGGTCGGCACAACCAGATAAGTGGGACTTTGAAAAAGCCAAACATGCTTAAGTAGAAATTTGCTTTTTGTAGAGGGGTCAACATTCGAATTACCTAGCCAAGTTAGTCATCAGACCAGTTAATCGACTAGCGATAAGAATGTCAAAAAAATGTTACAAAAAAGAGATATCATCGCACAATGATATCTCTTTCATTCTCAAAGCATTAGCGCCTTAAGTCGGCTTATCAGGCAAGCTAATCGATTTACGCAGTCACGACCGTTTCTACGCATTCAAGATCAGCTATGTAACCTTGTAGACGTGGGTAATCCACTAAGCCTTGAGTTACTAGCAGCACTGGCTTCTTCGCGTTCAGGGTTGCTTTAACAATCATATCCAACAAGGTAATAACCGCTTCGTTTTGTGGATCAAAAGCGTGCTGCTGAGCTTCATTGTGTTTGTCTACGCCTAAAGTGAAAGACGCTAAGCTATCAACGTTTACCACTACACCATCGAAGTAATGCAGTAAACGTTCGCTCAGTAGCACTGCAGACGGCACATCGCACGAGAACAGTACTTTCAAACCGTTAAGGCCGCGTGGTAGCCCTTGCTCGGCAAGCAGGTCAATAATCTTAGCGGCATCGCTTAACGCACGAACGTAAGGCACAACTACTTCAACGTTGATGCCCTGCTCACGTAATGCCTTAATAACCTGACATTCTAAAGCGAAAGCCTTGCTGTATTCTGGTGTCGCGTAACGAGCAACGCCACGAACACCTAGTGCAGGGTTAATCTCTTCTGCTTCACAGTTGCCGCCAAGCAGCGAACGGAATCCATAGCTGTCTGCACTGCTTAATGCGATACGAACAGAAGTGTGATTTGGCTGAACGGCAGCTTGAATGGCAATCACTAAGGTCGAAACAAAATGCTCATCGACTGTTTTATCGCCAAGGATCGCTTCTAAAGACGTTTTTTCAATATCAGTCAAAGTATCTAAGTGACTCTCGATACTTGGGTGGTAGAAGACACGATCCATCACTAATTCTGATAATGAAACGTATAAGTGGTTAGAATTATTATTATCGTTGTAAGAAGGCAGCACATCACCTAAGACGAGTTCTGGGTGCAAAGTGCTTTGATTTTCTTGAGTCATTGCTGCTCCAGCATTTTTATGTTGTGTTCAAACGAAAATACCGATAGCTGCCTGTTAATACAAGTGAAAATCCCTTATTTGACGCTGGCCTGCTGATAAAAATAAGAATATTAGCAATAACTGAGATAACTTTGACTCAATAGAGTTTATTCCTCTGTTCAATTCCGTTATCTTAACCACTTCGCAATAGAATAAAAAAGCTATCACATGCCATTAAAAACTGATGAGTTGAGAACCCAAGCTCTGGGTCCTATGCCAACTCCTGCCGAACTAGGCAATGCACACCCTATTACTGACGACGTTGCTGAGCGCATTAAAAATTCTCGCCGCCAAATCGAAGATATCCTAACTGGTCGTGATAACCGCCTATTAGTTATCGTAGGCCCTTGCTCTGTTCACGATACAGATGCGGCACTTGATTACGCTGAGCGCCTAAGCAAAATTCAAGACCAGTACAAAGATGAACTGTTCGTTGTAATGAGAACCTACTTCGAGAAGCCTCGTACTGTTGTAGGTTGGAAGGGTTTGATTACAGATCCTAACCTTGATGGTTCATACGCACTTGAAACAGGCTTGAACAAAGCTCGTAAGCTTCTGCTAGATATCAACAAGCTTGGCCTAGCTACCGCGACTGAATTCCTTGATATGATCACAGGTCAGTACATTGCAGACCTTATCACTTGGGGTGCGATTGGCGCTCGTACAACTGAATCTCAGATTCACCGTGAAATGGCTTCTGCACTGTCTTGCCCTGTTGGCTTCAAGAACGCGACCAACGGCAACATCAAGATTGCTATCGATGCAATTCGTGCAGCACATGCTTCACACTACTTCTACTCTCCAGATAAGAACGGCCGCATGACGGTTTACCGTACTTCTGGCAACCCATACGGTCACGTTATTCTACGTGGTGGCGATAAAGGCCCTAACTTCGACGCTGAATCTGTAGATACTGCATGTAAGCAACTGGCTGAATTCGATCTACCTCAACGTTTGGTTGTAGACTTTAGCCACGCTAACTGTCAGAAGCAACACCGTAAGCAGTTAGAAGTTGCACAAGACATTTGTGAGCAAATTAAATCTAACAAGAACCAAATTGCAGGCATTATGGCAGAGAGCTTCATTATTGAAGGCAACCAGCCAATGACAGACATTAACAACCTAGAATATGGCAAGTCGATTACTGACCCATGCCTAAGCTGGGAAGATACTGCAACAATGCTAGACATGCTTGCAACAGCAATTAAAGATAGAAACTTAGCTTAAGGAAACAACACAATGCCATCATTTGACATTATCTCTGAAGTAGAAGCAGTAGAACTGCGTAACGCAGTAGACAACGCAAACCGTGAACTATCGACTCGTTTCGATTTCCGCGGCGTTGACGCAAGCTTTGATTACAAAGATGAATCAGTAAAATTGACTGCTCAAGACGATTTTCAACTGAAGCAAATGCGCGATATCCTTCGCAGCAACCTAACGAAGCGTAATGTTGATCCTAACGCGATGGAAGCGAAAGCGGCAGACCAAACAGGTCGCACTTGGCACCAAACGGTTATCTTTAAGCAAGGCATTGAAACTGATGTCGCTAAGAAGATCGTTAAGCTAATCAAAGACAACAAAGTTAAAGTTCAAGCTTCTATCCAAGGCGACAAAGTTCGTGTTACTGGTAAGAAGCGTGATGACCTACAAGCTGTTATGGCTCTAGTTCGCGGCGGTGAACTTGGTCAACCTTTCCAGTTTGACAACTTCCGCGACTAATTATTGAGTTTGAGCGACCGCCTATTTGGGTTGCTCATTCATCAGCACAATGTCGTGTTTGAAATAGCAAAAAGCCACTTCTCGAAGTGGCTTTTTATTTATCTGGTCCAGCTTTAGTTTTATTCCGAGCCTCTAGCCGATTTCAAACAACCAGAAAGCTCTCATTTCAACTAGAAGCAATTACCTCAACTGAGTACTTGGGCTGCTGACAATTTTAGATCTTTGCCGACCAACAGATTAAACTCTACGCTTGCTGGTGGAATAAACACACACACTCGTAATTTCTCTGCTCTTGCTTGCTCAAGCTTTGTTGATAGCTCTCCGCTGTTGGCGTAGCTCTCTCTTTCTGCATCTCGGCGGCACAGGTCGATAAATTCAAATGGACAATCGCTCGGTGAAAGTACGAGCTCTGCCTCCTGCATCAAACGTAAAGCCTTCATAGACAGCAGCTCGACATCTTGCTCGAATTCAATCCAAGTGACCTGCCCTTCGCTATCAATGCCTTCGGTTAGCGCTTGCTGGTAGTAAGACTCTAACTGCTCTCTGTCATTCACCTGCTCGATAAAGCTGGATGACAAGAAACGCTCCCAAAATTTACGACGCTCGTCGACGGTTGGGAATGACTCTTTGATTGAATTGCGTTTTGATGCACCGAAGTCTGCTATCAAACCTATGTTTTGTGGCAATACCGTTTCGAGTTTTTCTCTGATATTTCTTACTAAAACAGGTGATGCCCCGCCACTAGAGATGGCAATTTGGATTCTGCCGCGATTTATCATCGAAGGTGTGATGAAGTCGCAGTAAGGAAGATCGTCAACCACATTGACTAAAATGCCCAGTTTTTTCGCATCATTATACACTTGGTGATTCAAGCTTGGGTTGTCTGTTGTGGCCCAAACCTGCAAGTAATTTTTCGATATGATCTGTGACGAGTAAAAGTTTTGAACCCAGTGAAGCTTGTTCTCGTCCACAAGCTGCTTTAAGTAAGGCGCTACCTTGGGAGACACCAAAGTCACATCCGCTCCCGCTCGTAGTAAGCTATCGACTTTACGGCAAGCAACCTCACCCCCACCAACCACTAAGATTGGCTTATTTTCTACATCCAAAAACATTGGGAAATAACGCATGTTCTTCCTTGAGACTACTTCAATAACTATTCAGCCATGCTACCAAATTTGGAGCATATTCATAACTATCGAAGTGTAATAAAAATATTTATTGACCAAATTTCAACATTTCTTAAGTTTAATATTTCATCATTGTGATGTGGATTCAGAATATTTATCTAGTCGATTATCAATATAAAAATCTAAATCTCGTTGCACCAACAGTGTGAACCGCTGCACTATTTACATTCACTTAACATTTGGTCATTCTAATTGTGTTCGGATTTGTGATTTCATTCAAAATTCTTTTTAAATTATACATTTGTGAAACTACGGATCCTTTCCTAACCTTATAAACAGTTGTTTAAATCGCACACAGTTTCATTTGCAAAATGCAACTCGTTTAATTTGAACAACAAGGTCATAGAAAACGCAACACATAAGAGAAACTCAAACGAGCACGAGTATCAGGTGTCACCTGGTTAACAAGGAAGGATACAAATGACAAATAAACTAACACTTCTTGCTTCAGTAGTAGCTGCATCAACTGCGATGATGGCAACATCGGCATCAGCGGCAGAAAGCACTCTGGACAAAGTCACATCTCAAGGATTTCTAACTTGTGGTGTAAGTACCGGTCTTCCAGGGTTCTCTAACCCTAACTCAAAAGGTGAATGGGAAGGAATTGATGTTGAGTATTGTCAAGCTCTTGCAGCGGCTGTACTCGGTGACAAGACTAAAGTTAAGTATGTACCTCTAACAGCAAAAGAGCGTTTTACTGCGCTTCAATCTGGCGAAATCGACGTACTATCTCGTAACACAACATGGACATTACATCGTGACACTGCTCTAGGTCTGAACTTCGTAGGCGTTAACTACTACGATGGTCAAGGCTTCATGGTTAAAAAAGAACTTGGCCTAACAAGTGCTCAAGAGCTTGATGGCGCTTCTGTATGTGTTCAATCAGGTACAACAACTGAACTTAACCTAGCCGATTACTTCCGTAACAGTGGCATGTCTTACAAGCCAGTGGTATTCGATACGGCAGCACAAACATCGAAAGGTTTCGACGCAGGTCGTTGTGACGTGCTAACGACTGACCAATCTGGTCTATACGCACTTCGCCTAAACCTAGCTGATCCTAAATCTGCAGAAGTACTTCCTGAAATCATCTCTAAAGAGCCTCTAGGCCCTGTTGTTCGTCAGGATGATGATCAATGGTTTAACGTTGCTAAGTGGACACTTTCAGCAATGATTAACGCGGAAGAATACGGCATCTCTTCTAAAAATGCAGACGAAATGCTTAAGTCAAAAGATCCAAACATCAAACGTATTCTTGGTGTAGACGGTCCTAAAGGTAAAGGCCTTGGCATTCGCGACGACTGGGGTTACCAAGTAATTAAGCAAGTTGGTAACTACGGTGAGAGTTTTGAGCGTACTGTTGGTACAGGTTCTCCACTTCAAATCTCTCGTGGTGTAAATGCATTATGGAATGCGGGCGGCTTTATGTACGCTCCACCAATCCGTTAATAAATTTTCAAGCATCAATTAGGGCGGAGTTTTCCGCCCTATTTATTAAATGGATTTGAGGTTATAGTAGTATGAAACCTAATGAAACTATTTCTCCAGCTCAGGCAAAGCCACATCCCAAAAGTGCCAACTTATTTTACAACCCCACTTTTCGCTCCATCATTTTCCAAATTATCGCCGTCGGGGCGCTTTGTGCTTTCTTTTACACGATTGTAAATAATGCACTCACAAACTTAGATTCCCGTGGTATCACCACTGGTTTTGATTTTCTCTCACAAGAAGCTGGTTTTGGTATCGGCTTAACACTGATTGAATACGACGAGACCTACTCATACGGTCGTACATTCTTTATCGGTCTTCTCAATACCGCTTTGGTTTCAGTACTCGGCATCATGCTAGCGACAGTGCTGGGCTTTAGTATGGGTATCGCTAGACTCTCTTCAAACTGGCTAGTTAGCCGATTTGCAGCTGTCTACATTGAGATATTCCGAAATATCCCTCTGCTATTACAAATCTTTTTCTGGTATTTCGCCGTTCTACAAGCCTTGCCTTCTGCTCGTCAAAGTATGAGTCTAGGTGAAGCAATTTTCTTGAACGTACGCGGGTTGTACTTCCCTGCTCCAGTCTTTGAGCAAGGCAGTAGCATTGTCATCGCATCATTGATTGTCGGTATTATCGCTACGTTTATTATCAACATCTGGGCTAAGAACAGACAGAAACTGACCGGCCAACAAACACCGATGTTGCGAATTGCAGCTGCGTTGATTTTAGGCTTACCGTTGATAACTTACTTTGTTATGGGCATGCCTATCTCTGCAGATTACCCTGTGTTGAAAGGGTTTAACTTCAAGGGTGGTGTTACGATAATCCCTGAGCTTGCTGCATTGATGCTCGCTTTAAGTATCTATACAGCAGCGTTCATTGCTGAGATTGTTCGTTCAGGTATTAACGCGGTAAACCATGGGCAAACTGAGGCTGCGATGTCTCTAGGCATCCCACGTTCTAGAACTCTAAAGCTTGTCATTATTCCACAAGCATTAAGAATCATTATCCCACCACTAACCAGTCAGTATCTAAACCTGACCAAAAACTCATCACTTGCGATGGCCATTGGTTATCCTGATCTTGTCTCTGTATTTGCAGGAACAACACTTAACCAAACTGGACAAGCTATCGAAGTAATCGCGATGACAATGGGCGTCTACCTAACCTTGAGCCTATTAACGTCCGCTCTAATGAACATATACAACCGCAAAGTAGCGTTGGTGGAGAGATAAGATGAGTACACATCAATTTCAACCTGATCTTCCGCCTCCAGCGAATACCGTTGGGCCAGTCGGTTGGTTAAGAAAAAATCTATTTAATGGACCTATTAACAGCGTCGTCACTGTGATTCTTGCTTACTTTGCTTTCACCCTATTATGGGCAATAGCGGATTGGGCATTCATCAGTGCCGACTGGATAGGAACCACACGCGATGCCTGTACTAGCGAAGGCGCTTGTTGGGTTTTTATCAGCGTTCGTTGGGACCAATTCATGTATGGCTTCTACCCAGAAGCTGAACTGTGGCGACCTCGCCTCTTCTACGCAACGTTGGCCATTTTTGTAGCCTTACTGGCTTATGAAAAAACACCTAAACGTACGTGGATTTGGTTGTTCTTCGTCAACATCTACCCATTTATCATTGCCGGCTTGCTATACGGTGGCGTCTTTGGGTTAGAAGTTGTTGATACCCATAAATGGGGCGGCCTATTGGTTACACTGGTCATCGCACTTGTTGGTATTGTAGTGTCACTCCCTATTGGTGTTGCACTTGCTCTTGGGCGTCGCTCAGAGATGCCGATCATTCGCAGTATGTGTACCGTATACATCGAAATTTGGCGTGGCGTACCGCTCATTACAGTTCTATTCATGGCTTCAGTAATGCTGCCACTCTTTTTATCAGAAGGGACAGAAACCGATAAGCTCATTCGAGCACTTGTAGGGGTAGTTCTATTCAGTGCAGCCTACATGGCCGAAGTAATTCGAGGTGGTCTACAAGCAATACCAAAAGGCCAATACGAAGCAGCTGATGCTCTGGGGTTAAGCTACTGGAAAAAGACTGGGCTTATCATTCTACCTCAAGCTCTTAAAATCACGATTCCTTCAATTGTGAACACCTTCATTGGTTTGTTTAAAGATACCAGTCTTGTTTTGATTATTGGTATGTTTGATGTACTAGGAATTGGCCAAGCCGCGAATACCGACCCTGAATGGCTTGGGTATTCAACAGAAAGTTATGTATTTGTCGCGTTAGTGTTCTGGGTGTTTTGTTTTGGCATGTCGAGATATTCGATATGGCTAGAAAACAGACTTCACACCGGTCACAAACGATAATTAACAAGATCAAGGACGTATTATGACGCAGCAGACAGAAAACAACTCTCAAGGTCTTATGATCGAGTTGAAAGACATGAACAAGTGGTACGGTGAATTTCACGTACTTAAGAACATCAATTTAGAAGTTAAAAAAGGCGAGAAAATCGTTATCTGTGGCCCTTCAGGCTCTGGTAAATCAACGATGATCCGCTGCATCAACCGATTAGAAGAGCACCAAAAAGGTCATATCTTCGTTTCAGGTAATGAATTAACGGAAGACCTAAAGAACATCGAAGCCGTGCGTAGAGATGTCGGCATGTGTTTCCAACACTTCAATCTGTTTCCACATCTGACGGTATTAGAGAACTGTACTCTGGCTCCAATCTGGGTCAAAAAGATGCCAAAAGAAGAAGCCGAAGCGATTGCAATGAAGTACCTAGAGCGCGTAAAAATCCCTGAGCAAGCGGACAAGTTCCCAGGTCAGCTTTCAGGTGGTCAACAGCAGCGTGTAGCTATCGCTCGCTCTTTGTGTATGAACCCTCAAGTGATGCTGTTTGATGAGCCAACGTCGGCGCTCGATCCAGAAATGGTTCGTGAGGTGTTAGACGTAATGGTTGAGCTTGCAGAAGAAGGCATGACGATGCTTTGTGTAACGCACGAGATGGGCTTTGCTAAAGAGGTCGCGGATCGCGTTATCTTCATGGATGCCGGTGAAATCATAGAAGAGAACAACCCTGTCGATTTCTTTGAAAACCCACAATCAGACAGAACGCAGAACTTCTTAAGCCAAATCTTACACCACTAATGTGTTATGATGCATAAACTACAGAGGCGGCTTAGGTCGCCTCTTTGTTTTCAGTGTTATAATTAGTTTTTCAAGATTATAAACAGCGATTCAGTGCGATTAAAATTGAACAACGAACCTTAACTGCACTTTAAGAAATACTTTGTTACACCTTCAGAAACACTTAACCGACTATTTTGATTATTATTTTACGTATACAAGAGGAATGAGAGACTTGATTTTTCGAACTTTCACCCCCATAAATGTACTAATAACTATTGAAGTCACCTTACGAGGAAGATTATGAACAGCCCTATGTTTTCACGCACAGCATCTCAAGAAAGTGCTCTGCAAACCAATAAAGTGTTGCGTAACACCTACGCATTACTGTCTATGACACTACTTTGGTCTGCTGTTGTAGCAGGCGTATCCATGGCGATGAACCTTCCTCGCCCGGGTCTTATTATCATGCTAGTTGGCTTCTACGGCCTACTTTTCCTAACAGAAAAGAACCGTGACAACAGCATGGGTCTAGTCTTCACATTCCTATTTACAGGTTTCTTAGGCTACACCATCGGTCCAATCTTAAACATGTACGTTGGCGCAGGCATGGGTGATGTCATCCTAACTGCACTTGGCGGTACAGCACTGGCGTTTATGGGCGCATCAGCTTACGCACTAACAACTAAGCGTGACCTGTCGTTCCTTAATGGCATGCTATTAGCTGGTTTCGTAGTACTACTTGTAGGTATGGTTGCAAACATCTTCCTACAAATGCCTCTACTATCATTGGCAATGAGCGGTATGTTCATCCTGTTCTCGACTGGTGTTATCTTGCTTACAACGCAAAACATCATTCGTGGCGGTGAAACAAACTACATCTCTGCAACGATCAGCTTGTACGTATCGATCTACAACATCTTCATCAGCCTACTAAGCATCCTAGGCATCATGGGCAGCGACGACTAATCGTTCCCATCATTGAAGAATATCTAGCCCAAGAGCCTACCTCTTGGGCTTTTTTGTATCTATAAGTACGATATTTCATTGGATAGCTATAATTTCTGTTGAGAAAGACAAACTTGGTCATGTACCCTATCCGCATAGTTAATTGGATTCTGGATTAAACATGTTTGAATATAACGGCAAGCAAATCGAAACCGACGCTCAAGGCTACCTATTGGATTACACGCAATGGGAAGAAGGCATGATTGAAATTCTTGCTCAAGACGAGGCGATTGAACTTACAGATGCACACTTAGAAGTCGTACATTTTGTAAGGAGCTTTTACGAAGAGTTCAACACCTCACCAGCGGTTCGCATGCTCGTTAAAGCAATGGAAAAAGCTCACGGCCCAGAAAAAGGCAATAGTAAGTACCTTTTCAAGTTATTCAAAAAAGGCCCTGCAAAACAAGCGACCAAGCTCGCCGGTTTACCTAAACCAGCAAAGTGCTTGTAAAAGCTAACCCGCTTTAGGTCATTAAGTTACGTTCAATATAAAATACTGTAGTGCTACAACTACAGTATTTTAAACGCCCCTATGCGTACGTCTTGGCGCTCACTATCTTTAACTTGATGCATCACAACGTTGTCTACTGTTGCGCTCGAAGGGCCAATATAGAGCCAAGCATGTAACTTCTCTATTTGCTGACTCTCTCCGACAGCTAACACTTCAACTCGACCATCATTTAAGTTCTTCGCATAACCTGAGAGTCCCATAGCTTGCGCCTGCCTACTGGTGTGGTAACGGAACCCAACACATTGAACTACGCCTGACACGACAAAAATATATTGTGAACTTTCCATAACGTTGCCTCATAAATTATATGAATGATATAGTCGAGCTTCTATTCATTCACCGCTTATTGGTGGACTTACTTCGAGTATAACGATTATGAAAGAAATCCCATTTCGTTGGATTGACAAATATCTCATTCACCTAAAAATCCAAGAAAAGTTCTATCTACTCTTCTTATTGCCACTTCTCGCCCTGGTTATATTGACTCTCGTTTTAGATAATGCCGCGGACTCTTTACTTGCTCACCTTTATCAAGAAGAAATGCTCTTGATGAAAGGGCTTATCGAAGCGGGTCAACTCACTAAAGATCAAGTAGCTCAGCTTGTCAGCAGCTCTGAAACCATCTCTTTAGGCTACGGTGCTGGTTCTGTTTCAGTGATGAATGGAGCGTTCAGCCTAGTTGGTAACCATGACCAAAACCTTTGGTCTGCTCTATCGACGACTCAGGTTTCTATCATCGCTGTAACCCTAACGCTTATCGCACTAGGTGTTTACTACATCATGACCTTTATTGGCGGCGCGATGTTCTCTATGAACAAAGCTCTGAACACGCTTGCGAATGGCGACTTAACTTGCCGCATGAACTACTTCTTAGTTCGTGACGAGTTCAGTGAAATCGCGATTACAATCGATAAAGTTGCGGAGCGTGAACAAAACATGGTTCTATCAATCCAAGAGTCTGTCGCTCTCATGCAGCAGATCAGCTCGGACTTGAACCAGTCAACACAACAAAGTTCAGACATCTCAGGTAACCAACAAGAACACCTGAATAGCTTAGCAAGTGCAACGGAACAAATGGCGGCTACCATTCGCGAAGTCGCTACCCTTGCTCATGCGTCTAGCTCACAAACGATGGACGCTCGCGGCGTTGCTCGGAGCGGTCAAGTCAAGGTTTCAAATACACTGGAGTCTATCTCTAACCTATCTCAAGAGATCCAATCCGCTTCACAAGCAGTAGAAGAACTTGATGCCAACGCGGCGCAGATCGATGAAGTGGTCGCAACCATCAATGGCATTTCAGAGCAGACTAACCTATTGGCACTGAATGCTGCCATAGAGGCTGCACGTGCAGGTGAGCAAGGTCGTGGATTCGCTGTTGTTGCCGATGAAGTTCGTGCCCTTGCTGGTCGTACTCAACAAGCAACGGTTGAAATCCAAAGTATGATTGAGTCATTACAACGTAACAGCCAGTCATTGACCAAACTGATGGAAGTAACTGTAAACAATGCTGGTGAAGGCCAAACACTGATGTCGGAAGTGAACGTTGAGATCGGTTCATTAGCTGAAAAGAACCAGTCTATTTCAGATAGCAGCACTCAAATTGCTACCGCGGCTGAAGAACAAGGCGTAGTCGCTGACAACATTGCACAAAGTGTTGAAGAGATTCGTCATCAATCAGACAGTATCTGCGAGATGATCAGTAAGAGTAATTCCAATGTCGACCAACTTCGTAAACAAAGCGATACGATGGAAGGTTTGCTGACAGGTCTTAAAGCTTAATACTGATATCCAACCACTAAGTGTTGATTAATCATTACTAGGGCTGCTTCTGCAGCCCTTTCTTATTTGCTTTTCACCTGTACTTCCCCGACAATACCCCTCCTTCAAATTCAACAAACAGAGTAAATTATGACTCCTTCAATTCATCTAGCTAAAGGCCGAGATAAATCACTACGCCGCAAACACCCTTGGGTATTTTCTCGCGGTATCGATAAGGTCAAAGGCGAACCAAAACAAGGTGAAACTGTAGACGTATATGCTCAAAATGGTCAGTGGCTTGCAAAAGCGGCTTACTCACCAGAATCTCAAATTCGAGCTCGTGTTTGGACATTTGAAAAAGAAGAAATCAACAAGGCGTTCTTTGTAAAACGAATTCAAGATGCACAGTCTTTACGTGAAGACATCATCGAACGTGACGGCCTAACGGGTTACCGTCTAACAGCTGCAGAGTCTGATGGCCTGCCTGGCATCACAATCGACAAATACCAAGACTTCCTTGTTTGCCAACTGCTAAGTGCTGGCGCTGAGTTTAACAAAAGCGTGTTGGTTGAAGCGTTAATTGAATGCTTCCCTGACTGTAACATCTACGAGCGTTCAGACGTGGCAGTTCGTAAGAAAGAAGGCTTAGAACAGGTTGTTGGCGTTCTTCACGGTGAAGAACCACCGAAGTCTATCGTGATTGAAGAAAATGGCGTTAAGATCAGCGTGAACATTATGGAAGGCCACAAAACGGGCTTCTACATGGACCAACGTGATAGCCGCAAAGAATCGATGAAGTACGTTAAAGGCAAAGATGTCCTTAACTGTTTCTCATACACAGGTGGCTTTGGCCTTTACGCACTCAAAGGCGACGCGAAGCGTGTTATCAACGCTGACGTATCTCAACTTGCTCTTGATACGGCTAAATTCAACGCTGAACTTAACGAGTTTGATATCTCGAAAAAGCGCGCGGTATTCCTTAACGCTGACGTTTTCAAACTGCTTCGTGAGTACCGTGACCAAGGCACTAAGTTTGACGTAGTGATCATGGACCCACCAAAGTTTGTTTCAAGCAAGAACAACCTAACTTCAGGCGCTAACGGCTACAAAGACGTTAACATGCTTGCAATGCAAATCCTGAAACCAGGCGGCACCCTACTCACCTATTCTTGCTCAGGCTTAATGGGTGCTGATTTGTTCCAAAAAATCATCGCTGATGCAGCATTAGACGCAGGCAGAACCGTTAAGTTCGTCGAGCGCTTCGAGCAAGCAGCTGACCATCTAACTGACACTGCTTACCCAGAAGGCTTCTACCTAAAAGGCTTTGCTTGTAAAGTTCTGTAGACAGTTAAGCTTTAGATAACGAGTTAATAAAAAAGGGCCTTTCGGCCCTTTTTTAGTATTGGTCAGGTAAGTTCACGAACAACTGACTCACCAAGTTGGTCAAATCACCATTAACAACAGAGCCATCACCTTGTGAATTTACCGAGTCGAACTGATTACCTACGTTGTCGAGAACAATCGTTTGACTTTGGCCTGTATTATCTGTGTTTTCTGAAATGGTAATCACGAGGTCTTTATCACCGCCGCCATTATCAACCTTTTCAATAGTGATATGATCAAGAAGATCAAACATTGAACTTTCGTTTGGTAACAACTCAGAGATATCAAGATGGTCTTCCCCTAGAGCAAAATCGGTTATCGTATCGACATCACCTTGGAAAGGTTCGTCGACCCACTTGAACAGATCATCACCATCACCACCAGTTAAGATATCATCACCAAGACCACCGATAAGCGTATCTTCACCACCTTGACCGTACAAAATATCGTCGCCTTCGCCGCCCGATAAAACATCGTCCTTGTCGTTCACTCGAGATTGGTCAAAATCTTGTACGTTATCTGAAATATAGTTGTGTATATCTCGCGCTGACACAGAAGATAATTGCTCACCAGTTTCTTGAGCTACGTACTTCTGTATCGCTGCGACGCCCTGTCCTGAAATACCGTCAAATTGCACTAAGTCACCGAACATGATGTCATCACCAGCCAAGGCATCGATCTGGTCTTCACCTTGCAACAAGCTAACCTCTTTACCAAGAATAACCTCTGATAATTTCGTTACGTCTATTGACGTTTCAACTAGGCCATCAGAGTCGTAATCTTCGAGAACATCTTCATCTAATGAATTACTAAGCCCAATAGCATCAACAGATGACATCAATGCGAGCAATTGATACATATGTTGACCTTGTTTATTGACGCCACCCTTATCATAGTAATCGTAAGAATTACCATTAATGCTTAAGTCACCAATTCTATCCCCTGTTAATGGTGAATATAACTTGGCATTATCATCAATTAATACACTACCTTTATAATTAACAACACCACTTGTATATCCGGTAGGTAACAAATCGGCCAGTGTTATAACTTGGTTCGAACTCAAATCATAATCGATCAATATTTCATCGAACTCACTTTTCATTAACCTACTGTCAGTAAAGGAAGTCGGCTCACCGTCAGAAATGAAATATGAAATGTTGTTCCCACCGTTTTGGTCAGCGAACCATTCAACAGCAGATTGAAATCCAGCTTCGTAATTGGTACCACCTCCGCCAACATCAGTGATGGAGTCAAGTGCTGCGACAAACTGTTCTCTTGGGTTCTGACTGCTCAAGTCGACAGATACTGACGTATTTGAGTTGTTTGAAAAATCCGTGATTAGAATATTAACTTGCCCTGAATGTTGCCCCTGTGAACTAGCAAAAATCGCGTCAAAAACAACCAACAGTTCATCTTTTGCGGTTTCGACATCTCTTCCCATGCTACCCGACGTATCGAGAATAAACGCTATGTTGTAATCCTCACCGGCAACAATTTGAATCCCTTGAACATCACCAACAATCAAATCGTTGTTCTCTGTCCCTTTGATATTGTCATCCCCGTGGGAACCAGATTCCAAATCATAGCTTCTGAAACTTATATCTGCTGACGTGATAGTTATTGCTTCATCATTATTAATCAATTCAGAAGATGATGCAGATACAGAAAGCTCAAAATCAAGGTCTCCTTCATAAGAATAAGGAATTCGAAGCTCTGCACTAACATCACCAGAAACAGGTATAACAATTGAATACGAACCGTCGATGTTTGGAGATATAAGCTGACCACCAACGTACAAGTCGACACCATGAGGGATGCCTTCAAGAGTAAATTCATTACCTAGCGATTCACTACCATCGTTATCAACGAGTTCCGCTGAAATATCTAGCGGTATTACGCTGTCTTGTAGGACTGTATATTCTCCGGTCTCACTATCAATCTCAACAACAGCATCTGAGAAAATAATTCGTTCAATACCATATAAGTGATCACCATCTTCAGTAGAAGGTGAATTATCACTAGATGTATCTCTTTCAAGAGAATCTTTAACTAACCAATAAGGTACTTGGCTATGCTCCAGGCCTCTAAAATCAAGATCGTATTCAGACAATTTACCTTGATAGATAACTGTATCCGTTTCAACTTTACTATCCTGAGACCCATTACCACCATAAAACGAATCATTGCCACTAGTACCAACAAACGTATCGCTACCCTGCTGACTCAGGTTAACGGCTTGCTGATCGCCAACAAACTGCTGAGCCGCCGCATTGTCCGGTGCGATCATCAAGTCATCGCCTTGATTGCCATTATTGAAAGCTGGAGACTGATCAACGTGGTCGAAGTTAACACCCCCAATAGATGTCTCACCACTACTTACAAGGTCTCTAATATCACTAGGTGAAGTACCAAATTCAGGCACAGCTTGTGATTGTTGCAGCTCTCCGACCGCAATAGTTACGCGAGGAGCATCAGCAACCGCACTAACGGTAATATCGAGAGTATCGCTCACACCAGTATTTGTAGTGTAAGTCACCGTCGGAACGTTACCTGACCAATGATCAGATGGTACAAACGCGTAACTACCATCTTGCTCAACCGTCAACTCACCACCAGTTAGCGTGATAGTGTCACCAACGTTATAGGAGGTTCCTCCTACTTCAATTGACTGCAGTGATAATATGTTATCTGCATCAGTATCGTTTGTTAAAACGTTACCAGAGACGCTTGTATCTTCATCTACAGTACTGGTGTCTGGCTGCGTGTTTGTAACATTGTATTCATGAACAACCACATCAATACTTGTCGTAGTCGTAGCAGTACTTGTTGAATCCTTTTCACTAGCGATCGCTTCCACATCAATAGTAAAATCGTCGTGACTTCCCGAAGGCGGTAAGACAGTTAGATTTGTCATCTCCCAACTACTGATATCAAACGTCTCATTAGTGCTAGTGAATGTGTGAGAATTAACTCCATCACTTAACTCAGAACCGATAGGGAAACCACTTACATTAACAGCCAAAGTTTCTGAACCATCAGTATCATTTAAATTTGCTTGCAGCTCCGTCAGTGGAATACGGGTGTCTTGCGGACCTTCATTCGTTGTATAGACCTGATAGAACTCAACGCCATTTTCGTTAATTAGTTGTGATGTTCTTATGTCAATATTATCAAGCTGAGACACATCACTGACTACACCAAAGTTCGTGTTATCTAAGTTGACAGGACTCGCGCCATCTACAGAAACATTGACATCGAAATTACCAGGGCCACTCTGGTTATGGTGGTAAACCTCTATCGGATAGAAACCTGACACAGTCGGTGTAAATGCAATCCCTTGGATACTCCCACTACTATCTCCCCATCGAGCATCATCTGTAAGCTCGCCACCAATTTTTATCGCTAAACTATCATCCGCATTACCAACGAAATCATAAGATTTACCTGCTTCTAAATAAATTAAGCCAGTGATGAGTGTAGCTTGACCCGCACCTTGACTAGCATCACGCACATCGTTGACATTACTTGGAGAACTACTGTTGCTATCCAAACCATCGATGACATTTATCAAGGTAACAGGGTCCACACCATTACCAACCCCATATTGGGAACCAACAGAGACACTATTCCACATATTTACGTTGAATTGTTGATCCGGTAGTTCAATACCGTCTATGTTAGTAATCAAGTTAGGCGCATCAGCAATTGGCGTAACATTTATCGCTATAGTCGACTCTTGGCCTACGTTTACACCATCCGTTGGTTTGAAACCAATCTGTGCATAATCTTGTTGTTGATCCCCGATACCTGGAGTTGAGTGACTATCGTACCCAGATTCATCTTCATCCGGAGTAAATCTAACTCTATTTGCATCAAACTCGCCCTTGTCAATAACTTGACCAACCGAAATGTCATGCCACTGACCATCATCACCGAAATACTCGAACTGACCGTTATCTGGTAAATCGGTAATCTCAATACCTAAAGCTGAATCAGGTGAATCAACATCGGTAATTCCGAATGAATCCCATTCAATGAAGGTTGAGGTGTCTTCATTAGTTGTGATTGGCGCTGTCACGGTGATTTCCGGCGCGTTGTCGTTCTCGTTGGTCAGGTTCAGCGTGATGTCCGCTGTATCGGCATTCACACCATCTGTCGTTTCTACGGTCAGTACGATTGAGGTCG
>NZ_VTXG01000048.1:0-18588 GCF_013114515.1 Vibrio sp. AIC-3
TGTTCTTGGCATGGTATTGGTTATGGTTTTACTTTTGGCGAAGCAAATTATAACTCTTTACCATGCTGTTCAAAGAACACTCACGAAAGATCAACACGCCCTAGGGTCTGTTAACTTTTAGTGGTTAAATTTTGTTCGAGATAGAATCGTTTTAGGCGCGGCAAGGAGTATGTAGCCTAGTCATTCTAAGTTAATACTTCTTAACAAAGCATAAAACGATTCTAGCCGAACCCTTCGGGCAGCCTTTGTGGTTCATTTCTACTGCGTTATCGGCTTCTCATGTAGGCTAGCTACACTTCAAAGCCTCTGCCTTGTAGAAATTTCCCACAAAGTGCTGCAAAAATCAGCTCTAAAGGTCAACAGACCCTAGACGTTCACCAGAAACGACACTCATTAAAAAAGGCTCACTAGACGTTATCTAGTGAGCCTTTTTGATTTCTCTGGATTAGCTTTTGGAAGACTTGAGCTTATTAGCCTTCAGAGTTCAGTACGGCATCTAGCTTCGCCATCGAGTCTGAGAAGTAGGGGTTGTAGGTCAAACGCGCATGGTTCTTCCCTTCTTCACGATAGCCCCAAGCTGAGTACCAAACCTCACTGGTTGCATTGCATTGTTCTTCAAACCCTTCTGCCTGACCATTGGAGCAAATCTTCTCGCTACCATTGATTCCGTAATAAGGGTTGTTTGGTGAGAACAGTAAGCCCATGTGAGAGCCGTTCGAGATGCGTTGCTCTGGGATCTTCATGCTGTACTGAACAGCGCGAGGATCCTCGAGAGTCGTCTCTCCTTGCCAAACCAACACATTGTTTGGATTCGGCATAGATTCAGTAAAGGCTTGCTGAACGTAGTTGGTGTCAATCACGCTGTCGCCTTCACTCATCATAATAAAAACTGGTTTATCGAAGTGTTTATCTTGTAAGTCACCACGTACGACTTCTGATGTCTCGTAGTAAACCGATGCACCATTCATTGGCAACGAGTTGTAACGCAACACATTGTCTTCAGGATCTTGATCCGCCCAAGTGACAAAGTAGCTTGCTAGCCCAGCGTATTGAACGGCAGACGAGCTCGGTTGAAACGCAGGAGAAAACAGCAGCAACCCGGAGATCTTTGGATCGTTCATCGCCTGTGACGTGACGAGATTTGCACCTGTTGAGTAGCCACCAAGCCACACAGAATCATACTCTTGCTCAAGTAACTTCGTATGATGAGCCACCACACCTTGCCAATCTTCTAGGCTCGGCTGCATTAAATCACCCACGCGACTGCCGTGACCCGGAAGTAATACGGTTCTCACTAAGTAACCTTGCTCTGCCAAATGGGTAGCGATGTCTTTAAATGAGTAAGGTGAGTCGCCTAATCCATGAACCAATAACACTGCCTTGCCGTTAGGTTTGGTAGGTTTGTATTCAGTCGGGGAGTTCAGTTGAATCTCAAGCTGCTTGTCTTTTGTCATGAACACGCGGTTTTTCAGCAGCCAATCTTGGGTGTCATTGACGTAGGCATCAAAGCTATCTTGCTGATAGGCCGGCAAGCTTGGAGATGTTTCGTAAGCGGGTATAGATGTCTCGTTGGAACAACCAACGAGACTTAAAGTCGTTAAGGCCAGCAGTGCTAGGAGTGGCTTTCTTTGCATTATGTAATCTTGTCTCTGTTGTGCTTTCACTATGTCTGAAACTAAAGTTTAGGTTACTTTTTGCTTGAAAGGTCTTCGTATTCACCTTCAATAACACCGGCATCATTGGTTGATGACTGACGAGTGTTCATATGAGCTGCGAAACCTTGTTTCTTCATTTGATTCTGAATGCGCTTGCCAGTAATTAAAGCTGCAATAGCTAAAGGAATAGCAAGGATCAAGCTTGTGAATAACGCCAAAAGGCCAGTAAACAATGCAACAATCGTAACTAATATATTTTTCATATTCATTCCTCTTTTTCTATGTTGTTACTTTATCGCTTCTATTCTGAACGAAACATGAACGCCGTTAATAAATCTCTGAGAGTCACTATGACACGGATGTGTGCTGTTAGGGAGTTTATATGTAGTCATAATCACGCACAAAAAACATGGAATAAAACTAAGTTTAATAAAATCAATATGTTAAAAGTTGGCACGCTTGATGCTCTATAGGGGTTGGAATAAGTCACTGTAAGCAAAGTACTTACAGTTAATAAAAATTACTGGAGCCCTTATATGTTCTGTATTCAATGTGAACAAACAATTCAAACCCCAACCGTAAAAGGCTGTTCTTTCGCACAAGGTATGTGTGGTAAAACTTCGGAAGTATCCGACCTTCAAGACGTGTTGGTGCATTCTCTTCAAGGTGTTTCTTTTTGGGCCAATTTGGGCCGTGCGTGTGATGTTATTGATACTGAAATCGACGAGTGGGCGCCAAAAGCGTTTTTCGCAACACTAACCAACGTTAACTTCGACCCTGCTCGTATCATCGAATTCGCACAACAGTCCCATGAATTCAAGCAGCGTTTAGAGCAACAGGTTCGCGCGGCAGCGACATTGATTGGTTTTGAGATCCCAGCGCTTTCTGCTGCTGCTCAATTCGACCTTCCAACGGACTCTTCAGAGCTATTGGCGCTTGCCCCTCAAGCGGCGGTAAACCGTGGTCACGACTCTCAACACGAAGATGTGATTGGTCTTCGCCTTCTTTGCCTATACGGTCTAAAAGGTGCAGCAGCTTACATGGAGCACGCACGTGTTCTTGGTCAAACTGATAATGCTATTTTCGCTGAATACCATGAAATCATGGCGTTCCTAGGTACAGATCCATCAGACCTAAAACAACTGTTAGATACGTCTATGCAGATCGGCTTAATGAACTACAAGGTCATGGAAATGTTGGATA
This sequence comes from Vibrio sp. AIC-3, assembly GCF_013114515.1. NCBI lineage: Bacteria > Pseudomonadati > Pseudomonadota > Gammaproteobacteria > Vibrionales > Vibrionaceae > Vibrio > Vibrio sp. AIC-3. The sequence continues at coordinate 2,859 of NZ_VTXG01000048.1, forward strand.
AAGGCGAGACAGATACCTTCGGTCACCCTCAACCAACAACCGTGAATGTGAAGACGAAGCGAGGTCACTGTGTCCTTGTTTCTGGTCACGACCTGCATGATCTAGAAAAGATCCTTCAACAAACGGAAGGCAAGGGCATTAACGTTTACACCAACGGTGAGATGCTACCTGCACACGGCTACCCTGAACTAAACAAGTACCCACACCTTGCGGGTAACTACGGCAGCGCTTGGCAGAACCAGCAAAAAGAATTTGCGAACTTCCCAGGTGCGATCGTAATGACATCTAACTGTCTGCTTAACCCAGATGTGGGCTCGTACGCTGACCGCCTATTTACGCGTAGCATCGCAGGCTGGCCGGGTGTTGCTCACCTTGAAGGTGACGATTTCAGTGCAGTGATCGATTGTGCTCTTGCGCAAGAAGGCTTTAAGCATGACGAGATCGAGCAAATGATCACTGTCGGTTTTGGTCGTAACGCCTTGATGGAAGCAGCGCCTGCGGTTGTTGAACAAGTGAAAGAAGGCAACATCAAACACTTCTTCCTAGTGGGTGGTTGTGACGGCGACAAATCTGAACGTAGCTACTACACAGATTTCACAGCTCAAGCGCCAGAAGATTCAGTAATCCTGACATTGGCATGTGGTAAATTCCGTTTCAACAAAAACCAATTCGGCGACATTAACGGTATTCCACGTCTGCTCGATGTTGGCCAATGTAACGATGCATACTCAGCGATTCAGCTTGCTCTTGCGCTGTCTCAAGAGTTTGATTGTGGCATCAACGAACTACCACTAACACTTGTTCTTTCTTGGTTCGAGCAAAAAGCGATCGTTATCCTGCTTACTCTGTTCGCACTGGGTGTGAAAGGTATCTACACAGGCCCAACAGCGCCTGCATTCCTAACTGAAAACCTACTAAAGATTATTCAAGACGAGTTCGATATGCGTTCTATCTCAACGCCAGAGCAAGATCTTAAAACAATCTTAGCGGCTTAATCTAAGCCCACTCCCAAGCCCCGTTGTTGCTGTTCTCTAGGAACGTGCAGCGGCGGGGCTTTCTAGATTTAATTCTTTAGTATCAGTAAGGTGTGTGAACTATGTATGCATGGTCGAATAGCGATTCAATAAATTTAGTGTGTTTAAAGAAATGGCACGAGACGCCAGATACGGTCAGCTTTGAGCTTGGCAGTATTCCACAAGACTTACATTTCAATTTTAAGCCCGGTCAGTTCATCACCTTGGGTTTAGATATGCCGACGAAAACGGATTACCGTGCTTATTCAGTGGCTTCTTGCCCCGAAGATAACCGCCTGAAGTTGACAGTCAAGCGTGTGGAAGGTGGCTTGGTTTCGAACTTTATTGTCGATGAGCTTGATGAAGGTGACGAGGTTTCTGTGTTGAAGCCAGCAGGCGCGTTTAACTGTATTGATTGCATGCCAACGGCAACAAAGAAAGTAACGCTAGTGAGTGCTGGCTGTGGCATTACACCAGTCATAGCGATGGTAAAATATTGGCTGTCTCAAGACAGTGACATTGAGATTGATTTCGTCCACATGGCACGCAACAAGCTTGAGACTATCTACTTTCAAGAACTTCATCAGCTCGATGAATCACATGCGAATTTCAACTTAAAACTGCTGTTAAAAGACAACGAAGGAACAACCGCCCCTCAAGGTCGTTTAGATAAAAACTGGTTGGTGAAACTGAGCCCAGATATCTTAGATAGAACGGTTTACCTGTGTGGGCCTGTCGGCTTCATGCAAGATATTGAGAGTTATCTGAAAGAGCTTGAGTTCAACATGGATAACTTCTATCAAGAAAGCTTTACTCCTGCTACTCCTGCTACTCAGGATGCTCAATCAGAAGCGTCAAACGCCGAAATTGCTGACGATACGAATAGTGCTGTTAAGGTATTTGTGCCTGCGTTCGGCGCTGAAGTTGAAGCGGAAACTGGCACACCATTGGCGGATTCATTAGAAAAAGCAGGCGTTCCAATTATTATCGCTTGTCGTAGTGGGATTTGTGGTTCGTGTAAATGCAAAGTGACCAAAGGATCTGTGGAATCAAGCAGCCAAGAAACATTGACGCCAGAGCAGATTGAACAGGGCTACGTGCTTGCATGTTCAAGCTCGATTCAGTCAGATGTTGAGGTTGAGTTATAACAGACGTAAAGCTGTGCAAGAGTGATGAAGACAAGATCTTATTATAGCGATAAAAGTTAGGGCGCTAGATGTAAAAAGGCCACCTAGATCAGTTAGAGAGAGCAGATCTAAGTGGCAACCCTCTTGTTTATACGGGGGAGTAAAACAAAAGGGGTTGCGAAGTCCATACAGACTTCGCAGATATAGTTATTATGTTGTGGAGCTTGTTGCGATGGACGTATCTACAAGAGCGAAGTTAATTAAACTTCTGGGTATGTCTTGTAGCGTACACCCATCATCTGTTCCATACAGTGAACAACTTGGCAGCTGTAGCCAAACTCGTTATCGTACCAAATGTACAGCACGGCACGGTTGTCTTGTGCGATAGTCGCCACACCGTCAACCACACCTGGGTGACGAGAGCCAACCAAGTCGGTAGATACAATCTCAGTCGAGTCTGTGTAATCAATTTGTGCAGACAAAGCAGAAGACAGCGCCATTTCACGCAGGTACTCGTTCAACTCTTCTTTGTTTGTGCCTTTCTCAAGGTTTAGGTTCGCAACTGCCATTGAAACGTTTGGCGTAGGAACGCGAATCGCATTACCTGTTAGCTTACCTTCCATTTCCGGCATCGCTTTTGATACTGCTTTAGCAGCGCCAGTCGATGTCAGTACCATGTTCAATGATGCAGCACGACCACGACGATCACCCGAGTGGAAGTTATCGATTAGGTTTTGATCATTGGTAAATGAGTGCACCGTTTCGATGTGACCAGACAGCACGCCAAACTTGTCGTGAACCGCTTTCAATACTGGCGTGATTGCGTTAGTAGTACAGCTTGCTGCAGAGATGATGGTGTCTTCTGGCTGAATAACATTTTCATTCACACCAAATACCACGTTCTTGATGTCGCCTTTACCAGGTGCAGTCAGTAGCACTTTCTTCGCACCGTTACACGCAACGTGTTGGCTCAGGCCTTCCGCGTCACGCCATACGCCTGTGTTATCAACCACAAGTGCATTTTCAACACCGTAAGCCGTGTAATCCACTTCTTCTGGTTTGTTTGCGTAGATAACTTGGATGAAGTTACCGTTAACGATGATCGCTTTGCGTTCTTGGTCTACAACAATGCTGCCGTTGAATTGGCCGTGTACAGAGTCACGACGAAGCAGGCTTGCACGTTTTTCTAGGTCGCCATCTTTGCCGCCGCGTACAACGATTGCACGTAAACGCAGTGGGTACCCCGGGCCACTTTTCTCGATCAACAGACGAGTTAGCAGTCGGCCAATACGACCAAAACCGTACAATACAACGTCACGAGGTTCTGTCATTGCATCGCCTTCAAGCGATTCGATAAGTGCAGTTTGTAGGAAATCATCCAACCCATGTGTGTCTTCGCGATCTTGCCAGAATGAATGCGCAAGGCGACCAACATCAATACGACATGGAGATAAGTCCATAGAGAGAAGGTGTTGAATAATAGGTTGAGTCTGTTCTGCTGTAAGAGGAGAACCAGTGTAACGTTTTGCGATGCGGTGAGCTTTGATGATGTCGATAGTTGTCGCGTTAACTAAGGTCTTACCAAAGAGGATAACTTCTACGCCTTTTTGACGGTATAACTGACCTAAAGTTGGAGCGATGGATTCAGCAATGGTTTGACTAGTTTGCCAATCTAGGAGGTGCTTTTCGGGACTCATCTTTACTCGGGACCTTTCACGTTAAGTTTCTGCATTCATGGCGGTTGTAGGGAAGCCAATCAGCATAGGGGATTTGAGGCATCAGTCTGTGGTCTTTATTGCCACTTAAATGTGCTGATATACCTTGTGTGTAACTTGTAATTTTTATGTGGCAGGATTGTAAGGTACGACGGGTTATTCTGCTAGGAAAAATAAATGCAGACAAAATATCTGTAAATTGGCTTTATATTAGCCATAAATCAAGATTTGAACGTCGATAAAGACTATTGACTTTAATAATCTGTAGCACTTATTTTTCGTCAAAAAATACTCAATTCAAAGGATAATATGTAATACAGGTCATATTGAACATCAAAGGTGTGATCGCTAACTCAAGTTACACGTAAACAGTAAACGATAAATAAGGGAATTAACGAGTATTGATGTTTGACCTTTGAATAAGCCTAGCTTGAGTGTGAAAAGTGCATCACGCAAACGATTGGATGTCACAATTTTAACCTAACTATCCACTTTGTTAGCACGCAGAGTCATTATTCACAGTCTAGTTGAGCCGCAGAATGTGGATGTGTACTTTGTTATGCCGGTGATAATAACTGGAGAAAACGTCTTTTTTTTACCTTTTGCTCACTGAAACCTCGCTTGTTTAAACCAGTCTTAATAAAAGCACGCCTTTCCGCTTTAAAGCACTTTTCTGGATACCAGTTGGCTTTAATTTTTCGTTCTGGGCTCAGAGTATCGTTTGTTCATATCCAATTTGATCAATAACCCTCTGTTAATGTCCTATTCTTAATTTGGGTTAGGTAAATTACTTTCGGGAAGGGAGTAGTTATAAAAATGATAAACATGTCAATTAGATGGCGTCTTATTTTTCTTTCCACGGTTTCTGTACTCATTATGTTCGGGTTTACAGTGAATGAAGTGCTTAAGAACGATGAGAAGATGAATCACCTTGAAACAACGCGTATTAAGGTCGAAGCGCTTCAATTTTTTAATACGGTTTCAAGTGATGCTTATCGATGGTTGGTGCTGTCTAATGATTCCCCTGAGAAAGGTCAGTTGCTTTTAACACTGCAATCAGAACTGGATAGACTGACTCAGTATGGAATGCGACTTCAACGGTTCGACAGCAATTGGAGTATTGCCCCTCAGTTAGCTGAATTGAAAAAGTTGTTGATGATCCTAGCTAGTACACCTGAAACGACAGACAGCAGAAAATTGACAGAGCGCGCTTTCGACTTGTTAAAAGACGTGCTGATGGAGCTGTCCGAATATCGCATGGCTTTAGTCGATGGCAATATTGGTCAAGCGGAAGCGATGTTTATCAATCTTACGCATTATGTGTTTTGGACTCAGAGAGAAGCGTGGTTAAGCTTCAGTTTGTATCGCTCGCCCGAGCTAAGAAATCAATATTTATTGAGCTATGTAGGTGCGCTAGAGAGGCAGCAACAGTTGCTTGATACATTTTTCCGCTCTGATACTCGTTCACCTGAAATTAGGCAACTGCTAAACGCGGTCGCCAAAGATGATTTTCAAGACAAATTTATATCTCGAATCCTCAAAGGAGACTTTTCATCACCCGAAATATATCAACACTTGAAAAGCTTAGAGGTTAAAAAACGGGCTATTTCAAACGCGATTGGCGCTTACACCAATCAAATACAGTTTGAACTGACCAAGAATATCGCGTTGCAGAAAAGGCAAACCTTGGTCATGACGTTGCTTATACTCATTGCTTCTGGTGTTTTGATGTGGCTTGGGGTTGCGACATCTCTGCGCTTAAACAGAAACCTGTCGATTATCTTGAAAGGTGTGTCGGAATGCGCTGATAGCTACGGCCAGCCAAAGGTGATTCGTATCCAAGGGAACGATGAGCTTGCCGAGTTCACTGAAACCCTAAATCGAGTGATGGAACGCAACTATCTGCACAACAAAGAGTTGATAACAGCAAAAGAAGACGCGATTTCGGCTAACAAAGCCAAAAGCGCATTCTTAGCAAATATGTCACATGAAATACGCACGCCACTTAACGGGATCATTGGCATGGCTGAGATCTTATCTCAAAGCCAACTGAGCCCAAATCAACAAGAAGTACTGGGGGATATCGAATCGTCTTCTCACTCTTTACTGGTGCTGCTGAATGACATACTCGACCTGTCTAAAATCGAGTCGGGTAACTTGATGTTGTCACCACACAATGCTGATTTGCGAGAAGCGGTTTATGACTCTGTGAGTGTGATTCAGTCGAAAGCGATAAGTAAGGATATTGAGCTCGACATCAATATCGATTATCAAACGCCGTCACAACTGTTTTTCGATGAGTACCGCGTGAGACAGGTGCTGACCAATCTGCTTTCTAATGCCATCAAATTTACGTCTAAGGGCACAATTACAACTGACATTGCTTATACACCTATGTCTATGGGCAGGGGCAAGCTTGAATGCAGCGTGTCTGATACCGGGATTGGGATTGAGCCCGAGAAGTTAGAGTCCATATTTGAACCTTTCACTCAAGAAGATGGCAGCATTACCCGTCAATTTGGCGGTACGGGGTTAGGGCTTGCGATTTGTCGACAGCTTGTTGATTTGATGGGGGGTTACATTACCGCGCGTTCAGTGAAAGGAGAGGGCTCTACATTCACTTTTTGTTTGTATGTCGATGTTGTAGAAGCGCCTGTTCAAACTTTCGATAACCTGAGCCGAGCGACCATCATCTCGAACTCTTTCAATTACCTCGATCAGCTCGTTAAAGAGTGTGAGCGTTTGAATGTTCGAGCCAATGTGGTGTCATCCATTGCTGCCCTTAGTGAAAGTGTAAAAGAAAGTGACTTCATACTTTATTGTCATACCTTGCACCACTCTATGGAAAAAGATCTTGCGACGTTGAAGGTGATATATCCTCTTGCTCGCGTCATCGTTTGTCAGCATCACCTATTTAAAACCAACCTAATCAGAGAAACGGTCCACTCGACTCATACCTTGCCATTCTTGGGCCGACGTTTCTTAACCAGCTTACAATCTCTCGATGTGGGCGAAGAGCAAACGCCTCAAGTGGAAGCAAAAGATGAAGAAGTTCGCTCTCTGAATCGACGCATTTTGATCGTTGAAGACAATCTGATGAATCAAAAAATAGCGAGCTTCTTCCTTGAGCAAGCGGGTTATGAATATTTGATTGCCAGTAATGGCCAAGAAGCGGTGGATGTCATCACCCAGGGTGCTCAGTTTGATGCAGTCTTAATGGACTGCATGATGCCTGTTATGGATGGCATAACGGCGACTCGTGCGATACGTCAGTGGGAAGCCGATCAACAAGTCACACCATTACCCATCATAGCTTTAACCGCCAGTGTTCTAGAAGAAGACATCAAAGATTGTTTTGAAGCCGGTATGAACGCCTACTTACCTAAACCCTATAAATCTCACCAGCTGTACGATCTTTTCAGTAGCCTTGATATTGTCTAGGGCTCCCGTATCAAGGCTAGCGCGGCGCTACTTAACGAACTTCCAATCCAAGGTTGTATTGTGCAAGGCAACGACCGACATAGCTAATGTTCAGCAAGGCTGCGACTAAGATCGTGCTGATGTGGGCGACGATTTGAATTGGCAGTGAGAAGTGATCGGCCATTGGATAAGCAACAATAATACTGAGAAGCATAAGCAAGGTTGTGATAGCTAGACTGAAGTTTGAAACAGAAAGCAGAGTTTGAAAGCGTTGAGTCATCGTCTTCATATTGAATTCCTAATTGCTATTAATAATTATGATACTTGTTATTAATATCAATTAGCGTTCCAGTTTTAATTTACATTTAAAATCATAATCTTATGTAATTTCGCTTGTTTTTAGAGTCTAAGTGACACGTGCGAATTGCAGGTCTTTATGACTTGATCGTGTTTCTTTACCATTGTCTAAACCCACAAGTATCGATGTGGAATCGAACACCTGAATATAAACCAAGCCCAACATTATTTTTTTGCCCGAATTCCGAATGAATATTTTTAAGTTTCACGTGTAGATCTTCGCGAGTAATGTCATTTGCAGGCACTAGGTCTAAGGCACAAAACTCTAAGTGCTTACTTCGCAGTGCACCACCAGCTTGTTGATTGTAGATATCGGTTCGCTCTCCAGATACTGGTATAACAACACCGATTTCAGGCTCAATATATTGTTGTATGTACTTCAGGGTATTGATCATGTTTGGCACATGTTTCTTATTTGGGAGGGTAAACAAGGTTGTATTACTCATTGCCCAATCCGTCCCTTGCAATAGAACGAGATGCAGAGGCATGCTCTGAGTAACGCCATTGTCCTTGAGTTGTTGTCCGATTGCTCTCACTTGGTCTTGAGCGTGATTGAGGAGCATCCAACCTCGAAATGCTGATCGGGTCGGAACCTTGTAGCCATGAACATCGACCACGAGATCGTCATAAGTGATTTCGGTTTCTTCGGTATAAAGTTTCTCAAATTTTTCAGGGTAAGGTTGTGTCGTTGATAACGCCAAGGTAATCAGAATACTTCCGTACATAAAGTCTCTCCATCGCTAGTGTACACTCGTTATTTAGTTTGATACTGCTGTTGAGTTTCATTCATTTTGCTTAGGTACGCTTAAGCCTAGACGGTTAGGTTTAGATGCTTAAGTATAGACGCTGGAGTTTAGGTAAAAAAAAACCCACTACTAAGAGTGGGTTATTAACATTGTTACAAGTAAATTAGCGAGGTTAGATTACTTCTTACCTTGGATTTGCTTGTCTTCTTCTGTCAGTTCACGAATGCGACGGCTGATGTCACGGCGAGCTTTAGAAATCTCAGCGCTCTTGATGATGTGGTCATCAACACGGTCTTCGTAGTCAGCTTTCATATTTTTGATAATGCCTAGGATCTCGTCGTGGGTCATCTCTGGCTTGATGTAATCAAGTAGGTTATCAAGAAGGTCGACACGCTTACGGTTGTCACGAACTTTCTTTTCGTTGTCTAAAAGTTCACGCTTAAGTTTGTTCTTACGTCGTGCTTGGTTAACAATTTCAAATACGCTGCTCATAGATTCCTTTTCCTATTCGTCAAATACGTTGTCTGGTTCTGATTAAAGCACATCAATTGATGATGTAACAGTCTTTAGATCAAAGCAAAAGTAAGGTTGTTTAATTATTCGTCACTCTCGCTGATGTGTGATTGTTTTTATCTTACCGTTCAAGTTAGTATCCCATGTAGATACTGCATTGATACGAAATGTGAAATGAATCAACAACAATTGGAAAACGAAGAATTGGACGAGAATGTCACTGAATCTTCAGCAGAACAAAACAAGCTTCGTGATGCGTATGTACAAGAGCGTACTTATTTGGAAGTCGTGGAAATAGAGCTAAACCGTTCTAAGATCATAATGATTGATGAACAGGGCAGAAAGAAACGAGTACCAATTTTGTCTGAACACTAGTTACTGCATTGTTAGGTGTTGAGATGGAATTATCAAAATAATAAAAAGGAAAAACGATGAACACAGTACTTTCCCCAATTGAAGCGAGAATTATCGGTTGTTTGATCGAGAAAGAAGTCACTACTCCCGATCATTACCCACTGACACTGAACAGTTTAACCACGGCATGCAATCAAAAGAGTAACCGTGAACCTGTTCTCTCTCTTTCTGAGTCAGATGTTTTAGATGCAGTTGATGGTTTAATCGGACGTCGCATGGTGAGTGATGAGAGCAGCTTCAATAGCCGTGTTAATAAGTATCAGCATCGTTTCTGCAACACTGAGTTCGGCGATCTGCAATTTACAGAGCAAGAGCGTGCAATCATCTGCTGTATGTTACTGCGCGGTGCGCAAACACCCGGTGAACTTCGTACTCGAACGGGTCGCCTTGCAAACTTTAGTGATGTGAAAGAAGTAGAAGCAACATTAGACAAACTCGCTGCAAGAGAAGCAGGTGCCTTGGTTGTGAAGCTGCCACGCGAAGCGGGTAAACGTGAATCACGCTACCAGCATTTGTTGAGCGGTGAAGTGGACGTTGAAGCGTTTGCGATGGCATCAGTAAGCGCGGCTGCCCCCTCTGCAACGAGTGAAAAGTTTGAAGAGCTTGAGTCTGAAGTTGCAAGCCTACGAGCAGAAGTGGCAGAGCTTAAGGCTCTGGTTGAATCACTGCTTTAAATGTCAGATGCTGATAAAAATGCGGATTGGGTCGTGTACTTGATCCGCAATCGTCACAATGCCCTTTATTGTGGCGTGACGAACAATCTAGAACGTCGATTTGAACAACATCAAACCGGTAAAGGCGCCAAAGCTTTAAAAGGTAAAGGCCCACTTAAGCTGGTTTGGAGCTTTGGTGTTGGCTCAAAAAGTGAGGCGTTGAAAACCGAATACGCGATCAAGCAGTTGCCCAAATCCCGCAAAGAAAAACTGGTATCACTCAAACTGATTATTGAGTGGCAAAAAGACAAAATTCAATATATCGAAGTCTCATAATTCATAGCTAAAATGTTTGTTATTGATTAAATCTTAATAGTGTAAGGAGCTATATCGGCTCTAGCTAAGCTTATGAATTTAAATGGTAATTACTCTTACCGTGAATGGGCTGAAATCATAATTTAACTCGTTGTTCTTAATCTCCATTCCAAATTAACATATTGCTCATTTAGAATGTCGTTCTAATTAGTGTTAGACGCTATCATTTATCATCGTTGTCCTACATAATATCCATTAGCCATACAAAGAGATGGTGTCATGCTAGGTTAAAAAATGAGCCAAAGTAGCTCATATAAAACGAGAAAAATATGAAACGTTTACTGATGTTGTTTGGACTTGCCGTATTTTCTGCGTCCGCTCTCTCCCATGGTACTCATGTCCTCAATGGGTACTGGGAATACCAAGATTATCTTTCCACTTTTCCAGAACAAAGAGCATTGACCGATAAAATGGTCGAGGCTGTACAAAATCACCCTGTGCCACTGAGAAGAATCCAAGACGAACCAATTACGATTTCCGTGGTGTATCCGGGCCAACAGATCTCGGATTACTGGGTTCGTAATATTCAAGCTTTTGAGAAGCGTCTCGATAGGCTGAAGATCCGCTACCAAATAAATCAAGTATTTACCCGTATTAATGCCGATCTCGCGCAGCAGAGTATTTCGTTGCAAGAAGCGATTGAAAACAAGACGGATTATTTGATTTTCACGCTAGATACCACGCGCCACCGCAAGTTTATCGAGCACGTGTTGACCTCTACAGACACCAAACTGATTCTTCAAAATATCACGACGCCAGTGCGAGCTTGGGCAGATAGACAGCCATTTATGTATGTGGGTTTTGACCATGCGACAGGCAGCTTAAAACTGGCGGACTATTTTAAACAAGTAAGTCCGCCAGACAGTAAGTATTCTGTTTTGTATTACTCACAAGGCTATATCAGTGATGCGCGTGGAGATACTTTTATCCATGAAGTGAATACGGATACCAACTTTACCCTTAAGTCTTCGTTTTACACAAAATCAAACAAAGACAGTGGCTACCAAGCGGCTAAAATCAGCATAGAGAACGATAAGGATCTAGACTTTATCTATGCATGTTCAACGGATGTCGCTCTCGGTGCAATGGAAGCGATTCGTGAATCGGGCCAAGACATCTTAGTGAATGGTTGGGGAGGCGGCTCTGCTGAACTTGAAGCCATTGCAAGGGGCGACCTAGATGTTACTGTCATGCGTATGAACGACGATACAGGCATTGCAATGGCAGAGGCGATCAAGTGGGATCTAGCCGGTTTGGAAGTGCCTACCGTTTACTCTGGTGAATTTGAAATTGTCACCAAGGAAGATTCCCCAGAACGTATTTCAGAACTTAAACAGCGAGCATTTAGGTACTCAGGTCACTAATGAAGAAAAGTTACGCTAGTACACCTAGAAACACTTTAGCTAGACTCATTACGCGTATCGTTATTTTGGTGATAGGCGTGATGGCACTTGGCGTGCTTATTCATAATTATGAAACCAGCAGTAATATCGTACAGCAAGAGACGAATCGAACGGTACAGCAAACCTCAAGCCTGATCCAAAACATGTTTGATTATCGTTTGTCGGTGCTGCAAATCCATCAAGACAGTAGCTCACACAGTGAAACTCTCAGAGAGTACTTTGATACGGGTAATGACGAGACTCTGAGCTACTTTTTCTTTGGTGTTGACCAACGTGAACCGGATCATGCACCAGATTTACGCTTTGTCTCAACCCACGATGGTTTGGCTTGGGAAGACGGCAACAGTCAATTTTATGGTTTGGATGAGTCCAACTTAAAGCATATTTCTGATGAGGTTTCGTTCAGCAGTAATTGGCATTTTATTAAACTGAGGACAGATATAGGTAAGCGTCACTTGTTGGCTCGCCGTACCCCTATTGTTGATAACGCTACTGGGGAAGTCCTTGGTCAACTCTATATCGCCATTGTGCTTGACAACAACTTCTCTTTGGCTGAGTCAATCCAACAGGGCAGTAATAGCGAAAATATCGTGATTGAAGCGCACGGTACACCGGTGACATCGACATTCAGTGGTGATGAAAGCTACACCATTACTGACATCCTCAATTACCAAATGTACGAACAGTTGCCGCGTCATTTCGTTACCATCGCAACCATTAAGATTAATGCTGTTGAAACTCCTTTAATCATTCGAGCTGTTCAAAAAAATAATAATTTCATTGCGTTAGAAGAGAATTATCAGCGTGCGATCATCGTGGTGATTGTGGTGATCATATTGATGTCTTTTTTTGCTCGAACTTGGATTCAAAAGAGAGTCTCAGCCGAGCTTGATAAGCTAATGGACTTTACTCGTTCGGCAAGTGCTAGCGAAGAGTACAACAAGTTCGATGGCTCTAACATTTTCGAATTTCATCATATTGGTTGTACTCTTGAAGACATCTTTGAGCGCTTATCTGAACAGAATCAAAAATTCCAAGATCTCTTTAACTTTGCTCATTCGCCTATCTTAGTTTGGTCTGAAAAAGGCGATTTGATTCAGATGAACCCCGCCGCTCGCATGGCGTTGTTCGATGCTGATGACAATTATGGTCCAATTGCCCAAGAGTTTGAGCAGCGAATGCTGCCTAATATTCAAATGGTGGTTCAGGGTTCTAAACTGACGGGTATTAACGTACCCATTGGTGAAAAGGTGTTTCGTTGGAACATGTCTGCTATTCGCGTGGAACACGGCATCACAGGAGTGGTGGTACAAGGGCAAGATATTACTAAGCTAATCGAGGCGGAAAGACAGGCTGATCGAGCAAGAGAAGAAGCTGAGCATCTTGCGAATGTGCGAGCAGACTTCTTAGCTAAGATGAGTCATGAGATTCGCACGCCGCTCAACGGTATTCTCGGTGTGTCTCAGCTGCTCAAGCGCTCTATGCACAATGAAGATAATCGCGAGCAGGTGGATGTACTGTGTAATAGTGCGGAACATTTACTGGCGGTACTTAACGATATCTTGGACTTCTCAAAGATTGAGCAAGGGCAGTTTAATATTCAAAAGAAAGACTTCCGTTTAGGGGAGTTAGTTAATACCTTAGACAGCATCTATCGACCGCTGTGTGAAGATAAATCCGTCGAATTTACCATTGTGAATCACTTGGTTGATGACATTGAAATCAATACCGACCAAGTACGCCTCAATCAGATCATGTTTAATCTGTTGAGTAATGCTTTTAAATTCACTCATCAAGGCGGTATCTCCGTCAGCTTTGAGCTCGAGAGTATCTTTAACTCCGATCACGCCAGCTTGATCGTTCGAGTGAAAGATTCTGGCATTGGTATTGATGAAAGCAAAATTGATGCTGTTTTTGAACCCTTTGTTCAAGCCGAAGAGACCACCACTCGTGAATATGGTGGCACTGGTTTAGGACTTACAATTGTAAGAAATCTGGTCGATATGCTGGAAGGGGACATTCAAGTCCGCAGCGTGATAGGTCAAGGCTCAGAGTTCACGATAGAAATTCCAGTGGTTGTACACGCCAAACCGCTATTAATTGATGCTAAGCAACAGGCTGAGGTTGAGCCTGAGGCGTTGTTTAGTCGACCTTTGAATGTGTTGCTGGTGGAAGACAATCACACCAACGCCTTTATTGCTCAGGCTTTCTGTAAGAAATATGGCATGGTCGTCACTTGGGCACAAGATGGTTTAGAAGCGATTGAGATGGCTAAGACGATTACCTATGACTTGATCTTGATGGATAACCAACTCCCTAATCTCGGTGGTGTTGAAACCACTCAGCAGCTAAGAGGTGAGATTGGTGTGTCAGCCCCTATTTATGCGTGTACCGCTGATGCTCAAGAGTCAACTAGAGACAGCTTTATGGCCGCAGGGGCGAATTACGTGATTGTAAAGCCGATTAAAGAAGAGTCGCTCCACCAAGCGTTTGTTCATTTCAAAAACTCATACTGGAATGACACAGAGCACTAGGCTTTAACTTAGTGCTCTTTAATGGAGTCTGTTGAAGAGTAGTAACTAATTTTCTGCCTTTATATCGAGCCAGCGACAAAGGCTTGTTCCAATAGCAGCGTTTTCAACTCATCACTCATATCTAGGTGTTCAGGGAATTGGATACCTAGCAGCCAGCCTTGTCTTTGCCTTTTCTTACTTACCACCTTGTAGACAAGATCGTCATCTAAGTACTCATTTAAGTCAGAATTAACTTTTATCTTCCAGCCGACATCAATATCTGATTGCTGGGTAAGATAGATACCGCACCCTGACGCTGAAAAGTCGACTAGTGTGGCATCCAGCGACAAGGTATCAAAAGTGACTTCACAGCTGAGACGTACTTTATACCTTTCGTGTTCACGAATAGGCTTGGTTGCAAAGTTTGAGGGTGGGCGAAGGAAGATTAGATGTGCTGGAGAGGTGATATGAGCCAGTACATTGGTTTTGAACGCGACAATGTGCCCAAGTTCGGTGTCGGTAATCGCACGAACAATAATATCAACGTTTGTGAGCTTTCTCAGCGTCAGTGCTTCTGTCGCTTTTTGCGTAAGCTCTAGGATGAGGTACTGATCTTCTTTGTGTCCGATATAAAGTGTACTGATCTGGATTGAGTCGTCTGGGCCAAATTCCAATACACCTGCTGTTTTTGTACCTGGCTTTAGGTATCTGAACAGTTCTAAGTTTTTATCTTTATGCATATTCGTTACTGAACAATGTTAATCGTTTGATAAAATAATATAACGCCCTGATAAAACTATGTCATTAGTTTCATTGAAGTAATTAGCAGCGTACAACAAAAAAGTGAATCGCTATCTCAAGTAAACAACGGCTTACTCTTGTCGTAAAACAAGATACACTGCTGACAGATATATACTTGATGGAGAAATAGTAAATGGAACTGGAAACCTTATTGAATACTCTGGCTGAAACCCCAGAGGCCGTGCAATTTGAAGATACAATGCAAGTGATCGAAGCTCACTATGATTTTTCTGAGCGCGAATTTCGCAATGGTGAGGTAGTGAACGCTGCAGGGCAGAATAATGGTTCGTGTAAGATTTTTGCTTTTGGTTTAGAGCAAGGCCTATCAGCAGAGCAAACACTTGCTTGTTTTGGTCAATTTTATCGTAACGACGTGCTAGGTTTTCCTGAGAACAGCGACCATCAAAATATTCGTAACTTTATGGTTCATGGCTGGAATGGTATCCAGTTTTCTCAACCTGCGCTGGTTGCAAAAGTGAAGTAGACACTAACCAGGTAACGATTAGGTCGAAATTTAATCTCAGTATTTTGAAGCGAGAAAACAACCTCTCGCTTTTTTTGTCTATGTTGAACTGGCTAGGGCGTGTTGATCTTTGCTGTACATTTCGTGTTCAACAATACATCGGTAGCCACATTAACATGAATGCCAGCGATAACATGCTGGCATAATTCCTTTCTAG
>NZ_VTXG01000049.1:0-17374 GCF_013114515.1 Vibrio sp. AIC-3
CTCGCAAGCTTTTTGAAGTCAGTGTTATTAAGGCTATCCATGGCTAAATTTCACAATAATTCATCAATCTTAATTAGATCACATTTTTACTTTAATTGGTATAATTCACTAGCTACCACCAAAAACTTAAGTACGATATGCACCTAATCCTAAATGGCGACTAATATAATGAATAAGCGTCAGTAATTTGGGATTATTATGAGGTTCTTTTTTGCACTGGTTGTATTCTTTTGTTCATTTTCTCTATCAGCAACTTCGTGGGAAAAAGAGAGTCACCCTACTAAAAATTCACCCTCATCAATTGGAAGCTATGTCAATGGCTGTCTAGACGGCGCGCAGGCTTTGCCTATTAATGGTTTGGGGTATCAGATCATTCGCCCTCAAAGAGAGCGCTACTATGGCCATACAGAAGCTATAAAGTTTATTGAGAGGTTAGGAGTCACGACCAGCGAGAAGCTCAATACTAATTTATTGATCGGTGATATTTCTCTTCCCAGAGGAGGGCGCTTTTCTTCAGGTCATTCAAGTCATCAAACAGGGTTAGATATTGATATATGGCTAAGGTTAACCAGTAAGAGGTTGTCAGAGAACGAATTAGCTGTGCCTAAACCTGTGAGCGTTGTGGATCTTACCAACTACAAATTGCGTGAATCGAATTGGACCGATGATCATTTTCAAGTTATTCGTTATGCGGCGAAAGATGAAAAAGTGGTGCGTATTTTTGTTCATCCAGTGATCAAGCAAACCCTTTGTGAACAAGAAAACTCTGACGCTAATGATAGAGCTTGGTTAGGCAAAATAAGACCTTGGTGGGGACACCACTCCCACTTCCACGTTCGTTTAAAGTGTCCTGAAGGCAGTTCAAACTGCATAGCTCAAGCGAGCCCTCCTAAAGGTGACGGTTGTGGAGATGACCTTGCAAGTTGGGCTCCAAAGACTGTTCCAGTTCCACCTCCTAAAAAAGTAGCGAAAACTAAGAAAAAGAAAAAAGTTAAAGTGATGCCAAGTCAGTGTTTGGCCTTGATATCGAATAAGTAATCCTGTTCATCGAGGCTTTTTACAGTGGTACTGCCACTGGTTTTTTCGACTCTAAAACTGGAGAAATATCACACTTTTGTCTAGAGTTTGTAAACACGAGATTAAGAACATCGTTTGATATTAATAAAAGCAATAACGGTATCAGCAAGGGCGATGGCGAATTTGACAAGGTTTGGTCAGGGATTGAGTGTTTTGGGGTGAAAGATGCGGCTTATATGCAGTATGCGAAATCAGAGTCTGATACCCGTCGATAGATAATTCAAGGATAAGACTATGACTATGATTTGTGCGAAGGAATTTTCAGAATGGTTAAGACATAGGTTCAACGCTGAAAGCTCGGGTATTTCAATTTCAAGAGATGACATCAATCAGCTAACAGGCAGACAACGTTTAGACCCTAGTTTCGTAAATGATGTTCACTATGAATTGATGCAGTATGGAATGGCATTTGTGACCGATACCAGCAGGGAAAACTTTTATCTTGTTCCTATAGCTCAATCAATAAACTGGCGAGAACGACTCGAATATCAATTTGAAAAAGAGCTCTTCTGCAATATTTATCCAATCGGAAAATCAGGATGAAAAAAAAGGTTCAACTTATGGTTAAGTTGAACCTTTCTTCTTTTAGGTCAAGCCTTGAATGATAACAAACTTCTCAAGTAGCTCGTCATCAGTTTCAATATGGTTTGGGTCAGTGATGATGCATTTTGTAATCGGACACACTGACTGGCATGTTGGCTTTTCATAGTGACCTTTACACTCTGTACATAAATCAGGATCGATCTCGAAGATGCTGTCGCCCATAGTGATTGCACCATTTGGGCATTCAGGATCACACATATCGCAGTTTATGCACTTGTCAGTAATTAACAGAGCCATTATTTTCTTCTCAAGTAAGTCGCTTAAGTAAAAATTATTTGCCTGATGCGTTACGTGTATCTTGGCCTTCGCTCAAGTTACGCATCAGCAAGCCGTACTCTAGATCTAGATCTGCTGGTACAGGAATAAATACAAAGTGACCGTTACCTTTCGCATCGTCGACCGCTTCAGATTTGCGGTTTTCCATAACTTCTAGTTTGAAAACAACGTTACCTTTCGGTGTCATCATTTCTAAGCTGTCGCCTACTAGGAACTTGTTCTTCACTTCTACTTCCGCTAGGTCACCACGGCGCTTACCTGTGAACTCACCAACAAACTGTTGAGTGTCAGAGATAGAGTAACCGTACTCGTAGTTTTGGTATGTATCGTGTGTATGGCGACGTAAGAAGCCTTCAGTGTAACCACGGTGAGCTAGGCTCTCTAGTGTACCCATTAGGCTTTCATCGAATGGTTTGCCTGCCACTGCATCGTCAATAGCTTTACGGTAAACCTGAGCAGTACGTGCACAGTAGTAGAAAGACTTAGTACGACCTTCAATCTTCAGAGAGTGAACACCCATCTTCGTTAGGCGCTCAACGTGTTGGATTGCACGAAGGTCTTTTGAGTTCATGATGTAAGTACCATGCTCATCTTCAAACGCTGCCATTTTCTCTTCTGGCTTGTGTGATTCAGAAAGCAGAACCACTTCGTCTGTTGGTTTACCAAGGCCTAGTGTGTTGTCTGGACGCTCATCTTGAACTTCAATGTCTTGCGTTTCTACTTCTTGAATAGCAACACCAGTAGGGTTTGCTTCAACGATCTGACCGTTTTCGTCTTCTTTCGCTGCTTCTGTTTTGTATTCCCAGCGGCAAGCGTTGGTGCAAGTACCTTGGTTTGGATCGCGCTTGTTCATGTAACCAGAAAGCAGACAACGGCCTGAGTAAGCCATGCAAAGAGCTCCGTGAACAAAGATCTCTAGCTCTGTTTCTGGGCAGTGTTCGCGAATCTCTTCGATCTCTTCAAGCGATAGCTCACGAGATAAGATCACACGCTCAACGCCTTGAGTTGACCAGAACTTAACGGTCGCCCAGTTTACTGCGTTTGCTTGAACAGAAAGATGGATTGGCATTTCAGGGAATGCTTCACGAACCATCATGATAAGACCAGGATCTGACATGATAAGCGCGTCAGGGCCCATGTCTACAACTGGTTTGAGGTCGCGAATGAATGTTTTTAATTTAGAGTTGTGCGGCTGAATGTTACATACAACATATAACTTTTTGCCTTGAGCATGAGCTTCATCGATACCGATTTGTAGGTTTTCGTGATTGAACTCGTTGTTACGAACACGAAGGCTGTAACGTGGCTGGCCTGCGTATACTGCATCTGCGCCGTAGGCGAATGCGTAACGCATGTTTTTGAGGCTTCCTGCCGGTGATAATAGTTCAGGTACAAATGGTTTTTGTGTAGTCATTGCTTCGTTCTCTAATCTGATCTCAAGTCAGGTTGATACCACCAAGTGATATCAAAGGGGCGCAAATTTTACGCTAAAATGAGTTTGGTTGATAGCCCTAAAGATAGCAATGACATTAACAAGAGGGTCTAGAGGCAGATATAAGTGAGAACTTAGTGAGAAATAAGCTCAGATACCGTTAGCACCTGAGCCTATAGTTTGACTGATTAAGCGTTAGGTTGAGTTAACCCGCCTAATGATTCAAATAGGTTTGGAAGGAAAACACTGAACTCACCACAAAGTAGAGAGAAGTCCGCATCAAAACGCGCAGCTTGATCTTCACGAGGAATATCGTCGTTTTCGTCTTTGAGCTCATCACTGAATTTTAGGCGTTTGATGCTGCCATCTTCTGCAAGAATGAATTCAATACGGTCTTGCCAGTTGATAAGAAGTTTCGTCACCATCTTATTGGCTTCGATGTGGTTTTTAATCTCATCAGCTTCTAGTTCTTGTTTCTTAACTCGAACAATACCGCCGTCTTCTTGAATAGATTTTAGTTCTGCTTCATCAAGCATAGTGATGCCTTGTGGCGTATCACCTGATTTCACCCATTCTGTAAGAGTCGTTTCGATCGCTTGCTCTGGGATAGCTGGCACTACTGGCAGGCTACCCATTGTCTTACGTAGCAATGCTAATACATCTTCTGCTTTTTTGTAGCTGCTCGCATCAACCACAATGAAACCTTCTTTTGGCATGATCAGCGCGTAAGTGAAGTTGCTGCGGCTGAATGCTCGAGGAAGTAGATCAATGATGATGTCTTCTTTTAGGCTGTCTTTCTCTTTCTTTTTCAGAGGGGTACCAGACTCTGTCTCAAGCGTTTCTACTTTTGCGTTCAATGATTCTTTGATCACAGAAGCGGGTAGCATTTTCTCTTCTTTCTTTGCACAGATAAGAATGCGGTTTTCTGATACGTGCGTCATCATATCGCCATGTCTACCCATTGCGTGTACCCAACCAAACTTCTGTTTGTCTTGGCTACCACAAGGAGTAAAGCGGAATTCTTCAAGTTGTTTCTCTAGCTGATCTGCGTTGAAATCAATATCACGGTTGAAGCGATAGACTAGGCAATTTTTAAACCACATAAATTTTTCTCATACCTTTTTAGAAGTGCTTCATGATATGAGATCTAATTCGATTTGTCCCTAGCTCTGTATCAAAAGTTATAAAGTGAAATGTTTGAGACAGTTATATGAAAATTTGTTTTCAAAGGTCACAAAAGTGTCATAATTAACTCAGATAATGCAATGCGTTGATTAAATACAAAGGCTATTCAATTATGTCGAGAAGGATTCTGGTCGTTGAAGATGAAGCACCTATTCGTGAGATGCTGTGCTTCGTGCTTGAACAAAAAGGCTACCAAGCAGTAGAGGCTGAAGATTACGATACAGCGGTAAACAAGCTATGTGAACCTTTCCCAGATCTAGTATTACTAGATTGGATGCTACCTGGTGGTAGCGGGATAAACTTTATCAAGCACATGAAGCGTGAAGAGTTAACTCGCAACATCCCAGTGGTGATGCTAACGGCTCGTGGCGAAGAAGAAGATAAGGTGCGTGGTTTAGAAGTGGGTGCTGATGACTACATCACCAAGCCATTTTCACCCAAAGAGCTCGTTGCTCGCCTGAAAGCGGTTATCCGCCGTGTAACGCCTACTGCACTAGAAGATGTGATTGATGTACAAGGTCTTAAGCTAGACCCTGTATCTCACCGCGTTACCGCAAGCGAAGGTCCGGTTGATATGGGACCAACAGAGTTCAAAATGTTGCACTTCTTTATGACACACCAAGAGCGTGTGTACAGCCGAGAGCAACTGCTGAATAACGTTTGGGGCACCAACGTTTACGTTGAAGACCGTACCGTTGACGTACATATTCGACGCCTGCGTAAAGCACTTGAATCTGCAGGTCACGACAAGCTAATCCAAACGGTTCGCGGCGCGGGCTACCGTTTTTCTACAAAGGCTTAGTGTGGCTTCGCTACCCAGTTTACGGAGTCCTGAATGGTTGAAAAGTTAACCTGGAAAAAGCTGGCTTGGGAGCTGGCTTTTTTTTACGCACCTTGGGTTTTTGTTGGATGGATATTCGGCTACCTACCTTGGTTACTGCTGGCTGCTACGGTATTGCAGCTCGGCTGGCATCTACACAACCAAATGCGCTTGTCCGCATGGTTGTGGGATGAGAAGCGTCTAACGCCACCATCAGGTTCTGGGAATTGGGAGTCTCTGTTTAACGGTATTTATCGTATGCAGCAGAGACAGCGTCGCAAACGTAAAGAGCTGACCAACCTTATTCGCCGTTTCAGAAACGGTGCAGAATCCCTTCCCGATGCCGTTGTGGTATTTCGTGGAGAAGGGAATATTGTTTGGTGTAACAAGCTAGCTCAGTATTTACTTGGGTTTCGCTGGCCAGACGATTCAGGACAACCGATTTCTAACTTGATCCGTACGCCGGACTTCATCAAGTATCTTAATAAACAAGATTTTTCAGAACCGCTAGAGATGCCTTCTCCATTGAATGTGGAGCGTATGCTCGAGCTGCGTATTGTGCCGTATACCGAGGGTGAACACCTGATGGTGGTACGTGATGTGACCCAGCTTAAGCAGTTAGAAGGCATGCGCCGTAACTTCTTCGCTAACGTTTCTCATGAATTGCGTACGCCGATGACCGTCCTTCAAGGTTACCTTGAAATGACCGAAGATCCAGACATGATCGTTGGCCCAATGTGGACCAAGGCGCATGGCGTAATGACTGAGCAGCTCAATCGAATGAACAGTTTGGTTAATCAACTACTCACGCTTTCGAAAATTGAAGCGGCGCCAATGCATGAGTTGGATGAAGTGGTCAACGTTCCGGCGATGCTTGAGGTTCTTGAGAAAGAAGCGGCGAGCCTTAGCGGTGAGCGCGAACATAAGCTTGAGTTTGATATCGATAAGAGCCTACGAGTTCTTGCCGATGAAGACCAATTGAGAAGTGCGATATCGAATTTGGTTTATAACGCGGTTAAATACACACCCGCAGGTGCAACGGTCAAAGTGCGTTGGTATCAAACCAGCCATGGCGCGTGCTTAGATGTGTCAGATACTGGTGATGGTATTGAGCCTCAACACTTACATCGACTCACAGAGCGCTTCTATCGTGTAGATAAAGCCCGCTCTCGTGATACCGGTGGTAGTGGTCTTGGATTAGCGATTGTAAAGCATGCGCTTAGCCACCACGATTCATATCTCGAAATTCAAAGTGAAGTGGGCGTCGGCAGTCGTTTCCATTTCACGTTGCCAAACCGATTGACTGTGTCATGAGTGACTTAATACGCAGGATGCGTTTGCCAATTGGTTCACTGTTAGCGATGGTATTGGCGTGTCCAAGCTTCGCTGAGCAGAGTGTTGAGTCATTGCCTGATTATTCCAAAGTTCCTGGTATCTCTGGAAGCTTGTTATCGGTCGGGTCTGATACTTTGGCTGGGATGACGACATTGTGGGTAGAGGAGTTTAAATCCTACTACCCGAATGTGAACGCTCAGGTCCAAGCATCGGGCTCTTCTACTGCGCCTCCTGCATTGACGGAAGGGACTGCTCACCTTGGTCCTATGAGCCGACCAATGCGTTTACGTGAAGTGGAAGCCTTTGAAAGAGAGCATGGTTATAAGCCAACTGCATTACGAGTCGCTATTGACGCAATCGGGCTGTTTGTCCACCGAGATAATCCTATTGAAGGGCTTAACTTTCGTCAGATTGATGGTATTTTTTCTGAGACATTACGCTGCGGAGCAATAAGGCCCCTCAATAACTGGCAAGATCTCGGAATCGATCAGCCATGGGCGAAACATCGATTCCAATTGTTCGGTCGCAATTCTGTATCGGGGACTTATGGATACTTCAAACAGAATGCACTGTGCGGCGGTGACTTTAAAAATCGTGTGAATGAGCAACCTGGTTCGGCTTCAGTCGTTCAGTCGGTCGCTTCATCCATCAGTGGGATTGGCTACTCGGGCATTGGCTACCGCGTAGCAGGTGTTAAGCTGATTCCTATTGCAGAGCACGGCTCTAATTATGTTGAGCCTACGCGTGAGAATATCTTGAGTGGTGATTACCCTCTATCTCGTTTTCTCTATGTGTATGTGAATAAGCATCCGGATAAACCACTTTCTCCGGTTGAGAGAGAGTTCCTTACTTTTGTATTCTCAAAGCAGGGACAAGAGCTTGTAGAAAAAGATGGTTATTTAGCGATACCGTCTGAGTTCGCAGAGCAAGAATTGGCAAAAGTCGGGCTCTAATTCAGGCTACGACAAACTTAGAAAAAAACGTATGAACAGCTTGCGCGTCGCAAGCTGTTTTTATTTTGACTGTTCGTTATTTTAGCTGCAACGACCATTCTGCATTTTTCCAACGTTGTTGCTCTTCTCTGAGCTCATAATCAAGCAGTTGGTTTTGGGCCAACCAATCGCTGTTAGTTCCTTTCAATTCCCAGTTATCCTGTTGTTCAATCGTTAGAGTCACGTCTGGGGCCAGTGCTTGATTTCGCTGACGGTTGAGTAAGATAGCGAGTCTCAATATACGAATCAGCAGGGTGACTTGTTGCTGAGTAAACAGAGAAAGTTCCGGCAAATCTTGTAGTTTGAGCGCTTTTCTTTGATAGCGAACTAATGTTGAGATCAGACGCTGCTGCTCAGTATTGAAACCGGGCATAGTCGTATGTTTAAGCAGATAAGCTGAATGGCGGTGATAGCCTTGGAATGCGATGCTTTGTCCCACTTCATGAAGCAATGCAGCCCACCCAATCAGATCATAAAGTTCATTATTTACCGCAGTACTCACCTGAGGTTGCGCTTGTTTCAGTAATGAAAGGGCGAGTGCTTTGACTTTCTGGCCATGAACTACGTCAACATGGTATCGAGAGACAAGCGTTTCGGCGGTTCTTGTTCGAACATCAATATCTTTAAACCGATCTTCCATGTCATAAAGCACCCCTTCTCTTAAGGCACTATCGGAGAAATGCAATTCATTGATGTTGAGCATATCCATAGCTGCTGAAAGAATCGTGACGCCAGCTGCAAACACCGGCTTTCTTTCATCGCTTAAACCTGAAAGGCCTAATCCCTTAGAAGATGGAAATTCACATAAGTGGTTCTTCAAATAGGATAGGTGTTGCGGCGTAATGAGACCATCGGTGAACCCTAAGCCAATGAGCACCTCTTTTATTGATTTGGCGGTTCCTGATGAGCCAAAGGCAACTTCCCAAGAGATTTGTTTGTATTCTTCAATTAATGGCATCAACAGGCGAGTAGCAGAGACATAAGCATCGGAGAAGTGCTGTGATGTCAGCCCTCCATCGGCAAAGAAGCGCTGAGTAAAACTGACGCATCCCATCGGTAAGCTACGCATTATTTTGGGTGTAAAGCCTTGTCCTGCGACGATTTCGGTACTCCCGCCACCGATATCAATAACTAATTTAGATTCGGAAGCAGCTTGAGTGTGCTCTACGCCGTTATAGATAATTCGAGCTTCTTCTTGACCTGAGATGATCTCTATTGGAAAAGGAAACAATGGTTTAGCTTGCTCTAAGAAGTCTTTGGTGTTTTTGGCCTTTCTCAAGGTATGAGTCGCGACGACTCTGACATCATCAAGTTCAAAATCCGCTAGTCGTTCTGCGAATACCTTGAGGCACTCCAAACCTCGCTCGATAGCGCTTTCGGATAAGAAGTTATGCTCATCCAACCCATCGCCTAATCTCACTTTCTGTTTATGTCTGCTGACTAATTGCAGGTGTTGATCGAATACTCGGGCAACCACCATATGAAAACTGTTCGAACCTAAATCGATAGCGGCAATACATCGAGAATGTTTGTTATCAATTAGCGGCATGATTTCTTCTCTTGTTTGTACTTCTTGCGAGCAAGTTTCTCCATACGTTTAATATAGTGGTAAGTGGAGAGTTGTGACGTCGGGTATTCGAGTTGGTTTGCTGGTGCTTCTATGTAAGGGTTGCTCATCGCTTGGTCTAGCACTCGAGCTTTATTGCTGTCATCGAAATGAAATTCGGTGATATCGATAATGGTTTGCTTGATATTTGGATCTAAAATTGGAGTGGCGACTTCGATCCGATGATCGAAGTTTCGCGTCATCCAGTCAGCTGAAGATATATAGACTTTCGGCTTTCCAGCGTTACCAAAGATCATCACTCTTGGGTGTTCAAGAAAACGATCGACCACACTGACAATCTCAATATGGTCACTGATGTTGGGTATGCCAGGGACAAGAGAGCACATGCCACGAATGACCATTCTCACTTTTACATTGACTTGGCTGGCCTGATAGAGCTTCTCAATGATCTCTCGGTCGACCAAATTGTTGAGTTTTAGAGTGATGCTTGCAGGCTTGTTCTCCATCGCGTTTTGTATTTCATTATCTATCAACTGATACAGACGTTTTCTTGTATTCTTCGGTGACACAATCAGTTGTTTGAACTGTGATTTTTGATAAGGGTTTTCAATATATTTAAAGACTTGTCTCACCTCTTGGGTCAAATCTTCATTCGCAGTGAGCAGAGAAAAATCGGTATACACGCGCGCTGTTACTTCATGAAAGTTACCGGTGCCAATATGGGCGTAATGCGCCGTATGCTTGCCTTCTTTCCGTTTAATGAGCAGCAGTTTGGAGTGGACTTTCAAACTTGGGATGCCATGGATGACTTTTATACCGGCTTCCTGAAGTTTCTTGGTCCACTGAATATTGGCTTGTTCATCAAAGCGAGCTTGCAGCTCGACAACCACTGTGACCTTTTTTCCATTGTGCGCCGCATCGATGATTGAGCTAAGGAGTTTTGAGCCTTCTGCAACACGGTAAACGTTTATTTTTATGGAGGTTACTTTCGGGTCAAAGGAAGCCTGCCTCACGAGCTCAGTGATGTGATTAAAGGTGTGATAAGGGTAATGCAACAAGATGTCACGAGCTTTGATCGCTTCAAAATAGTTTGGATGGTGGCTAAAATGCGCGCACTTAATTGCGGGTAACGGGCGATTAACTAAATCACATCGGTTAAGGCTTGGGAACTCAGAGAAATGTTTGAAGTTGTGGTAGCGACCTCCGGCGATAACACTGTCGTAGTCAGACAGTTTTAGTCTGACTTGTAAGAAACTGAGCATTTCAGCTGGCATTTCTGACTCATAGATAAGACGTATCGGTAGTGCCGTTAAGCGCTGTTCTAAACCTAAAGACATCGATTCTAATAGGCTACTTTCATTGTTCTCTTGAAGGTCATAATCGGCGTCGCGAGTCATTTTTATAGCAAAGCTACGTACTGAGTCATACTCAAAGAACCCTTTAAGTAAGTCATCTAAACAAAATCGAACTATATTATCTAATAAGATCAAAGTAGTACGCTGAGAACCCGAGGTGTCTGGTAACTTAACAAATCGAGGGAGCGCTTTTGATGGGATTTCGAGTAATACGTATTGAGAAGATGCCTCACGCTCGATGTCGATGGCTAAGTAACTTTGCTCGTCTTTCATAATATTGAGCAACTGGCTATCTTCGTTCAAGAGAAACGGAGTTAAGTGTGGCAGCACTTTTTTCTTAAAGTACTTTTTGATCCACTCACTTTGCTCTTCGCTGATTTGCTGTTCGTTGACCAAAAAAATACGATTGCGCGCCAGTTCCAACAATAAGTCGTTATACAACTCATGGAATCGAGCATCGAGCTTACTTGCTTTGCTCTGCATTTGAGTGAGTAAGGTTTTCTGCGAGTTGGCAGGTAATTGAGGATCTTGAAGTAAGATCTTTCGTTTCACATCAGCAAATCGAACTTTGTAAAACTCATCGAGGTTTTTCGAGTAAATACCTAAAAAACGAACTCTTTCGATTAAGGGGACTGACTTATCTGCCGCTTCTTGGAGCACTCTTTCGTTGAAGGATAACCAGCTAAGTTCTTTTGTGACATAGTCTTTTTCCATCGAGATGAGAATCCTTGAGTACTGGCTATAGAGCTGATTACTTTAAATTAGAATGGCAAAATTCACAAAATCTATGATCTTACTTTAAGAAATATGGCTAACAAACTTGTTATTAGTTTCAGTTGTTTAACGTAACTTGTAATATAATTGTCATCTAACGTACATATTATGTCAGTAGCTAAAAAAAGGTAGATAAACAGATGGCATCAGCCCAATTTTCATTGAAAGAGCGCGACAAAAAAAGATGGTTGAAAGATCGTCTCGTCCGTTTTTCGGTGACATGTGGCGCGGTCAGTGTTCTAGCTGCCCTAGTATTGATCTTTGTTTACTTGGCGATGGTCATTTTACCGGTATTTTCTGATACTGGTTTAGAGACAGACCAAGCTGTAAAGACCGTTGCCGTAGAAAAACCTATCGTCTTATCGGTTGATGAATACGGTCAGCATGCATTTACTATCGAAAAATCTGGTTTGGTACAGTTTTGGGATTTAGAGTCTCAAAATACACACTCTTACTTTGAGCGTGATGTTGTAGCCAACCCCATCGCCTTTTCTCGAAACACCCCATCTGAAAACTGGTTTGCCTTTGCCGACAGCGCAAGCAATCTTACTTTTTTCTATCCTGAGTATAGTGCGCCTGTGCTGAAAAAGGGCAGCGAAGCCGAACCTAAAATTGAGCAAATCACTCTCCCTGAACCGTTTTTAAATGATGAACCCTCAAATGGGGCGACGATCGACAAATTCGCATTCTCTAAAAATGGACGTGGGATTACGGTTGCCGCGCAGTTAAGTGACCAACGAGTCTTGGTTAAGTGGTATCAGAGTGACCTTACTGGTCAGTATGTTTTTCAGAAGAGCCAATGGCTATCGGATAAGTTGGGCTTGCAGCAGCAACTGCTTGTCACACCTGATGGGCAAACCTTATACCTACGAGCACAATCGGATTTGGTTGTTTTGAAACTATCAGATAACGGTTTTGATGTTCGTGAAGTGATTGATCTTAGCTTAAATGATGCGAAGCATTCCGTGAAAAGCATCGATTTATTGTCTGGCGCATACTCGTTGTTGGTTACGCATGAGGACGGACAGGTTTCTCAATGGTTCGATGTACTCAAAGATGAAAAGCGTAGCCTGACCCATATTCGAGACTTCCAACTTGCTGAACAAGTGCAATTTATTCTTCCTGATACTTATAGAAAGGGTTTTTATAGCTTCTATAAGAACGGCACATTACAAAGCCACTATACGACCAGTGAAAAGCTGTCGTTGTTTGAACGCGCATTTGATAAATCACCACAACTAGCCGCTATGTCTGCCAATGAACTGCATCTGGCAACGTTGATTGATGGCATCATCAGTGTGGCTAAAGTCGACAATGAATACCCACAAATCTCATTCTCCTCGCTTTGGCAAAAGGTCTGGTATGAAAGTTACCCTGAGCCGCAATACGTTTGGCAATCAACATCGGCGAATGATGACTTTGAAGAGAAATTCAGTTTAGTACCTATCACATTCGGTACTATCAAAGCCGCTCTGTTTGCGATGATGTTTGCCGTGCCGGTTGCTGTGCTCGGAGCTATTTACACCGCTTATTTTATGTCTCCACGCATGCGAAGAGTGGTGAAGCCTTCGATAGAGCTGATGGAAGCTCTTCCAACCGTGATCATCGGATTTTTGGCTGGGCTTTGGTTTGCTCCAATCGTTGAAACACATTTAACGGCTGTCTTCTCATTAATGATGCTATTACCACTGAGCACACTGTTGACTGGACTTGTTTGGTTCTGTTTACCGAAGAGGGTAACGGGTCGCTTCTCTAACGGTTGGCATGCTCTGATATTGATTCCGGTATTGGTGATTACAGTGGTTGCGGTGTTTGCTGGTGGAAACAACATTGAAGCCTTGTTATTTGGTGGTGATATTCGTACCTTCTTGGCTAGCTATGGTATCGACTTTGACCAACGCAATGCGCTAGTGGTTGGTTTTGCTATGGGCTTTGCGGTCATCCCAACGATTTTCACTATTGCTGAAGATGCTATTTTCTCTGTACCTAAACATTTGTCTGATGGGTCATTAGCGTTGGGTGCGACGGCGTGGCAGACGCTTATTTATGTGGTGCTATTGACGGCGAGTCCAGGTATCTTTTCTGCGGTTATGATGGGCCTAGGGCGAGCAGTTGGTGAAACCATGATCGTCTTGATGGCGACAGGTAACACCCCAATTCTTGACTGGAATGTTTTGGAAGGGATGAGAACTTTATCGGCAACGATTGCTGTTGAGCTGCCAGAATCAGAAGTGGGTGGTTCTCATTTCCGCTTGCTGTTCTTGGCTGCACTCTTGCTGTTTATCTTTACATTCGCGGTGAACTCAGTTGCTGAGTGGGTAAGACAAAGATTGAGAGATAAATATCGTGCTCTGTAGTTTTGATGTTTTGTCTCATTGCGTGCTTGAATCTCGTTGTTTCACTAAGGACACTGAGCGTTGTGCTATTCATGAAAACGATGACAGCTTTGTTTATGTGGACAACGTTCGAGGTTGGTGGTGATGGATAAGCTAAAATCATTAATATCTTGGATTAAATCTGGCTCTCCATGGATCTGGTTAACCGGCGGTGCAGTGAGTATTAGTATGCTTTCTGTTCTTGGTTTAATGTTATTGATTGGCTGGAAAGGGTTAACTTATTTTTGGCCGACCCCGCTGTACCAATGGCAAGTTGAGTCTAAAGATCTATCTTTGGTTGTCGACCTTGATGAAACGGTGTCAAAGCAAGATGTGCTAATTGGTCAGTTGTATGAACGAAAATACATTCCGATAGAACAGGTACCACAAGCTCATGATCTTTTATCGCCACAAAACATTTCTACTGGGTTAATACAGCGCTTAAATATCAAAGTCGCAAACAGAGAACTTTACCCTGCTGATTTTGTATCAATACTGGATGTGAATTTACTAGAGCCAACCACCCCCTCTGAATGGGCTGTGATTGAACGCAGTCGTGGTGGGTATTTCTTTGGTAAACCCGTTGGCTTTAAAACGGCTTCTGGAACCTTTTACTCGAACATTGACCAAAAGCTTGAAGACGGTTTGGCGTTTGCCGATACATTGCGTGAAGAAACGTCACGTGTTGTAAATCAAGAGATACGTAACGTTAGTTGGCAATTAGAAAATTTACGTTTAGAAAAGCGTAAGCTAGAGCTAAATGAGTCAGTGAGTGATGACTATCTTAAAACATATACAGAAACCAAACTTGAATTAAACCGTCAATTAGATGAAGCCGAATTAAAGCTGGAGCATCTCAGAACGCAATTGAATGTGGAAAGTTTGCTGGTGGAAGATATGACAGGCGAAAAGGTAGAAATACCGCTCAGTCATATACTGGATTACTGGTATCCCAATAAAATGTCTTATCCTGAAAAGGTCGGGCATTGGGGTAAGCAAGTTTGGAAATTCTTATCTGAAAATCCGCGAGACTCCAATTCTGAAGGCGGGGTTTTTCCTGCTATTTTTGGTACTGTGTTGCTTGTAATACTGATGTCGATCGTAGTGATGCCTTTAGGCGTTGTTGCGGCTATTTACCTACATGAGTACGCAAAAAGTAACGCATTGACTCGTTTAATTCGTATTGCCGTGATCAATTTGGCGGGTGTTCCATCGATCGTATATGGTGTTTTTGGTTTAGGCTTTTTTGTTTATACCATTGGCGGATCAATCGATAGCTTATTTTATGCAGAGCGTTTACCTGCTCCAACATTTGGGACTCCTGGACTGCTTTGGTCTGCACTGACTTTAGCGGTATTGACGCTTCCGGTTGTTATTGTGACAACAGAAGAAGGTTTGACGCGAATTCCTAGCTCTGTAAGACATGGCTCTTTAGCGCTTGGTGCAACTCAATTTGAGACGCTATGGCGTATTGTGTTACCGATGGCAAGCCCTGCGATTATTACGGGGTTAATATTAGCGATTGCTAGAGCTGCGGGAGAAGTTGCCCCATTGATGTTAGTAGGGGTTGTTAAACTCGCATCAAGTTTGCCTGTTGATAGTCAGTTCCCTTACATACACTTAGATAGAAAGTTCATGCATTTAGGCTTTCATATCTACGATGTTGGTTTTCAGACTTCGAATATCGAAGCGGCACGACCTTTAGTGTATGCGACTTCATTTTTACTGGTTACGGTGATCGTTGGTTTGAATTTAACAGCCATCAATATCCGTAATAACTTGCGTGAAAAATATCGAACCTTAGGACAAGATTAAATGTTCTCAATTAATGAAACCTTGGGTTACCAAGCTCCACTAGATGTTCATAACCTAACTGACGAGCAAACCGCTATCTCAATTGAAGGGTTGAATCTTTATTATAAAGAAAGCCAAGCGCTCGATGATATCTCAATGCAGATTCCTAAAGGACAAGTGACCGCATTTATCGGCCCATCTGGGTGTGGTAAGTCGACCCTATTACGCTGTATTAATCGTATGAACGATTTGGTTGAGGGGTGTAAGGTTTCAGGGAAAGTAAAACTTCATGGTAAGAATGTCTATCACCCTAAGGTTGATGTGGCTACATTGAGACGTCGTGTTGGAATGGTTTTTCAACGCCCAAACCCTTTCCCTAAGTCTATTTATGAGAATGTGGTTTACGGTTTGAGACTACAAGGCATGAGTAACAGTCGAGATCTCGATGATGCTGTTGAACGTTCTTTGCGCGCAGCTGCGCTATGGGACGAAGTGAAAGACCGATTGCATGAGAATGCCTTTGGTTTATCTGGCGGTCAACAGCAGCGTTTGGTCATTGCCCGTGCAGTGGCGATTGAACCAGAAGTTCTGTTGTTAGATGAACCGACATCAGCATTGGATCCTATCTCTACGTTGACCATTGAAGAGTTGATTAACGATCTGAAAACCCAGTATACCGTAGTGATTGTTACTCATAACATGCAGCAGGCTGCTCGTGTTAGTGATCACACTGCCTTTATCCATATGGGAAAATTGATCGAGTACTCAGATACGGATTCAATCTTTACGTCTCCATTGAAAAATCAAACAGAAGACTACATAACAGGTAGGTATGGCTAACGTTTAATCGGAGCCGCTCAGAGCTAAGCCACTCTTATATCAATGGCTTGTTTCATTTCTTTTCAAGGAGCTGATATGCATTTCGGTCGTCATATTTCAGGGCAATTCAACGTAGAACTAGAGTCTATCCGTACTCATGTACTTACCATGGGCGGGTTGGTGGAGCAGCAACTTTCGTTTGCGATGCAAGCTCTCCATAAAGATGACGTGGAACTGGCCAAAAAAGTGATTCGTGACGATCACAAAGTGAATGCAATGGAAGTATCTATTGATGAGGCTTGCACTCGTATTATCGCCAAACGTCAGCCTACAGCGAAAGATCTACGTTTGATTATGGCGATCATCAAAACAATTACTGATCTCGAAAGAATTGGTGATGTTGCTTCTAAGATCGCTCAAGGCGCGATAGAGATTCCATCGACCAAAGAACAAAAGTTCCACGTATCGCTAGAGCCACTTTGTAGACAAGCGATCACTATGCTACATCAAGTCTTGGACGCATTTGCTCGAATGGATGTTGATGCTGCGGCTGAGGTTCATAAGCTTGATGACAAATTGGATGCTGAATACGAAGCGGTGATTCGTCAGTTAATGACTTATATGATGGAAGACCCTAAGAATATCCCCAACACCCTACAAGTGATGTGGTCAGCCCGCGCGATTGAGCGAGTGGGGGATCGTTGCCAAAATATATGTGAATACATTATTTATTTTGTGAAGGGTAAAGATGTACGTCACCTTGGCGATCAAAGCCTAGATGACGCGCTCAAATAGAACTTATCTTTAGAAGCTAATAATGGCACCAAGATTGAAATTGACCGTTGTGTCGTAAGGCACAAAGGTTTTGTTGGTGCGCCGAGCATGGCGTTGATCTAGGAGGTGAAAGTCCTCTACGGGCTCAGTCGAGCGAGAACCGTTAGCCTATGCAAGGGTGTTCACCGTGAGGTGA
>NZ_VTXG01000050.1:0-15787 GCF_013114515.1 Vibrio sp. AIC-3
TTTCACCTCACGGTGAACACCCTTGCATAGGCTAACGGTTCTCGCTCGACTGAGCCCGTAGAGGACTTTCACCTCCTAGATCAACGCCATGCTCGGCGCACCAATAAAAAGGCTCCTCAAATGAGGAGCCTTTGTTTTAAGGAGCCGTTTTACCAAGAAACCGGTTATCAAGAGCCTCTGGTTATCGGGCTGAACCGTTAACCAGAGTAGGGGGATTAAGCCTCTGCAGTTACCTTAGAGTCACTCATCTTTTTAAGAGCCGCGTAACCAAAGCCTGTTACCGCTGTACCTGCTGCAATCGCCAATAGGTACATTAGAACTGGAGAGATAGCACCAGGAATCAGTAGTACGAATAGACCGCCGTGTGGAGCCATTAGCTGAGCACCAAACATCATTGATAGAGCACCTGTTAGTGCACCACCTGCCATACAAGCTGGGATAACACGCATTGGGTCTTTCGCTGCGAATGGGATTGCACCTTCAGAGATGAAACATAGGCCAAGAACGAATGATGCTTTACCTGCTTCACGCTCGCCTGCTTCAAACTTGTCTTTCACTAGGAAAGTCGCAAGGCCCATACCTAGAGCTGGAACCATACCTGCTGCCATGATTGCAGCCATTGGTGCGTAAGTTTGCGAAGCCAGTAGACCAACACCGAATGTGTAAGCGGCTTTGTTTACCGGACCACCAAGGTCGAAACACATCATTGCGCCTAGAATCACACCTAGAAGAATCGCATTAGACGTACCCATGTTGTTTAGGAAGTCTGTCATTGCGCTCATTACGCCAGAAACAGGACCACCTACGATGTAAACCATCACAAGACCAGTGAACAAACTCGCGATAAACGGAATGATCAGGATTGGCTTGAGGGCTTCCATTGACTGTGGAAGTTGAACCTTGTCGGCAATGAGTTTTGCAGAGTAACCTGCAATGAAACCTGCCGCGATACCACCTAGGAAACCTGCGCCCGTTGAGCTAGCCAGCATACCGCCAATTAGACCTGGAGCCAGACCCGGACGGTCGGCAATCGAGAATGCAATGAAACCAGCAAGAACAGGAATCATCAGTGCGAATGCAGAACCACCACCGATAGTCATCAGTGCTGCTGCCAGTGTGCCTTCTTCTTTAAACGCTTCGATACCGAATACGAAAGAAAGAGCAATGATCAAACCACCTGCAACTACCACTGGAAGCATGTGAGAAACACCCGTCATTAGGTGCTTGTACACGCCTTTCTTCTCGTCAGCAGGTGCTGAATTTGAAGAAGCAGTGTGTTGGTATGGTTTAGCTTCTGCGAATGCTTTTTCCATCTCTTGCTTTGTTTTCTTCAAAGCAGGGCTTGTTGTGGTTTTGTATAGCGCTTTGCCGTTAAAACGATCCAGAGGAACATCGATATCTGCTGCGATGATAACTAGATCAGCGTCTGCGATTTCTTGGTCTGTCAGTTGGTTTTTTGCACCTACAGAGCCGCGAGTTTCTACTTTGATTTGGTGACCTAGGCGTTTGCCTTCAGCTTCAAGCGCTTCAGCGGCCATAAAGGTATGTGCAACACCCGTTGGGCAAGCCGTAATCGCTACGATCTTTTTGCTACCTGTAGCAGGTGACGTACCAGTCACTTCAACAGCACTTTCAACTTGTGAAGCGTCTAATACTGTTGCTTCTGCTACCGCTCTCTCTAGGAATGCTTTTGCATCAGCAGTGCATTCAGAGATAGCCGCTTGGTATACTTTCTTGTCGACAAAGCGCGCTTTATCAACGTTGGTGTTGGCTGCGATAACCACAACGTCGCTGCTGTCGATAGCGTCTTGCGATACGGTTGAATCAGGTAACACGCTTGACTGACATTCAATAGCAGCGTTCCAACCCAGTGCTTTTGTCGCTTGCTCTAACAAGCCCGCGGCGATGATGCTGTTTGCTACGCCACTTGGGCAAGCTGTGATAATGGTAATATTCATAATAAACCTTTTGTCCTATTTGCTTGTGTCTAACTGGCTAGTTGGAGCACTAAGCGCCTGTAATTGGATATTTTGTAGTACTGAATCCAGCTCTTGTTGGCTGGTGATGCCCACGCCTACCTGTGAAACTGCTAGAGCAGATAGGGCGGTTGCGAATTTAATAAGTTCTGGTTTTGGCATCTGTTGCATGTGACCCCAACATAGGCCAGCAACCAATGTGTCACCTGCGCCTACCGTGCTTACCACTTGCATACGCGGCGGTTGAGCATGTAACCATTCACCTTGGTTAAGCCACATCACGCCTTCTGCGCCAAGAGATATCACGATGTTATCGATGCCTTTTTCACTCAGGGCTTGGCCTGCGTGTTGGCATTGGTCACGTGTTGTTAGCTCTGCATTGAACAGCTGAGAAAGCTCTTCATCGTTTGGCTTAATTAACCAAGGCTGTGCATTGATACCGGCTTTAAGTGCGTCACGACTGCTGTCGAATAGCACCTTTTTACCTAGGTCACGCAAGCGTTGAACCCAAGAAGCGCAAAGCTCAGGAGAGATGCCTTGTGGCAAGCTGCCTGCAATAACGAAGTAATCGTGTGTTTCAGCAAGCTCTAATAAGGTTTCTTCAAACGCTTTGATAGCGTCAGCATTAACAGGAACACCTGGGAAGTTGATGTCGCTTACTTGGCCTGAGTTCTCTACCAGTTTTACGTTAATGCGAGTTGCGCCATCAACACGGATAAAGCGGTCAGTTGCACCCATCTGTTCAAACAGTTGGCAGAACGCTTCTTCGTTGTTGCGACCAAGGAAGCCAGTCACGGTAACCTTCGCGCCAAGCTCTGAAAGTACTTTTGCTACGTTAACGCCTTTGCCCGCTGCATGCAGAGAGCCTTTGTTTACTAGGCTCACTGAACCCACATTAAGTGCGTCGATAGCACCTGTCAGGTCTAGAGCAGGGTTTAGCGTAACGGTAACGGCTTTGATTTGTTTATCAGACATATCGATTCCTTAACCTTCACCAAGGCCTGAAGCGATAGCTTTGCCAATCGATTCAAGTGCTTGTGCTGCATCTTCACCTTCAGCAACAAACTGAAGCTGGTGGCCGTGTTTAACGCCAAGAGCGATGACTTTCATCAAGCTCTTCGCGTTCACTTCTTTTCCGTCGCCATCTAGGTTTGAAACGCGGATTGTTGATTCGAATTTCTTCGCTTCAGCAACCAACATTGCACCTGGACGAGCGTGTAGGCCGTGTGCGTTTTTGATTTTGAAGACTGCGCAGTTGTCGTCGTCTTGAGACGCTGTAGAAACCGCTTCACCTTTTAGAAGGCCAATCACTTGCGCTGCGTCAGCGGCTAATAGTTGTTGCTGTTTACCTTCAAAAACCATCTTGCTTAGGTTTGCCAGAATAGATTGGTGCGCGCTGTTACAAGCGGCGAATGCTACCAATGCTTTAACTGGTGTGCCTTCGTATTCACAATGGTTCGCTGTTGAAACGAAAGATACGCCAGTGCGAGTTACACCTTTGTCGCTGCCCAACAACCACAGGCCTTGGCCTAGGTGAGTTGGTGTTTTCGTTACTAGGTCAGCAACGAATGCGTTGTCTGTGCAACCTGTGTTCTTAAGTAGACCGCCCGCAACTGCAGACATTTGAATCATGTCGCTTGCAGGGAACAGTAACTGAACTAAAGAAGCGTCTAGGTCGGCTTCAAGCTGAACTTCGCCGTTAAGTAGAGCGATGATTTCGTCTTCTGATTTCGCTTGCTTTAATTTCTCTTCAACACCGTCAGCTGCCAGAACTTTGGTCAGTTGCTTAAGGATGCCTAAGTGCTCGTCAGATTTAGCTGCAATACCAATTGCTACGTAAACACGGTTGCCGTCAGCCCAATCAATACCTTCAGGGAAGTGGTGTACTGCAACGCCTGTCTCTTTTACTAGGCTACGCGTGTCAGTGGTGCCGTGAGGAATCGCGATGCCGTTGCCTAAGAACGTAGAGTTCTGGTTTTCACGGTTCAGCATTCCTTCAACGTAGCCAGAGTCAACTAGGCCTTTCGCAGTTAGGTCGCCAGCAATGTTCTGGATAGCTTTGAATTTGTCATCGGCCGTTTGGCCAAGAGTGATGTCAGATTTTGATAATTTAAGCATGGTGCCTCTTTAGCGTATCGCTTGAGAATTTGTGTATCGCTACGATTCAGTCTAGAGCAAATGTTAGTGAGCTTTACTCGTTGCTTGCTCTTTGTTTTATCTTAGCTGAATCGGTTCAGCATTCAGTGTAAAAAAATTCAGCAAAGCCAATTCTGATAACCAAAATAGTTTTGCTGCGTGTCGTAATTTCAGTTTCGTTTATAACGAGAAGTTGAATCACAACAAATGACGCTCAATCCATACAAAAGGATGATTGAAGTCACTTTTCAGATTTTGCTGAATCCTTTCAGCTTTTATACTGAATCGATTCAGCATATAATTCAACTAATCCAAGGATCAGAAGATTGGTTATATGATCCTACGCACAAAATACAGGTCACCCATATGACACTAGATGAGATTGCCAAACTAGCCGGTGTGTCGAAAACGACAGCCAGTTATGTGATTAACGGCAAGGCGCAGAAATACAGAATCAGTGAGAAGACTCAGCAGAAAGTAATGGCGGTTGTCGACGAGTATAACTACCGTCCAGACCATGCTGCTTCCTCGCTGCGCGCTGGTAATAGCCGTTCATTTGGTTTGATTATTCCTGATCTGGAAAACAGCAGTTACGCGCGTTTAGCAAAATTGATAGAGCAGAACTCACGTAAAGTGGGCTATCAGATTTTGATTGGTTGCTCAGATGATGACGCTGAAACCGAACGTAAAGTTGCGGAAGCGCTTGTTAGCCGTCGTATCGATGCCTTGCTGGTGGCGAGCTCTATGCCAGACGCCAATGAGTTCTACTTGAAACTGCAAAACTCAGGCACACCAGTCATCGCGATTGACCGTCCGTTAGACGATGAACATTTTGCCTGCGTGATCAGTGAAGACTTCGAAGCGGCATTTGAACTGACGCACTCGATTCTTGATGACAGCATTCATAGTGTTGGTTTGATTGGTGCACTGCCTGATCTGAACATTTCACGTGAACGTCAGTTGGGTTTTGAAGCGGCGAATAAAGCACATACTCAACAAACAGGGCTAACCGAAAACAAGCCGACGGTTTTGGGTTATGGTGAGCACTTTGATAGAGAATCAGGGCGTGAAATTTTTGAGGGTTGGATAGCTAAAGGCACGGTGCCTGATGCGATTGTGACTATGTCTTACACTTTGTTAGAGGGTGTGTTGGATGTGATGGTCGAAAAGCCAGAGTTGATCAATCAAGTAAAACTGGCAACCTTTGGTGATAACCGTTTATTGGACTTCTTACCCTTTAAAGTCCATTCACTGCCACAGCAATTTGAAGTGATTGCTGATAGTGCTTTTGCTTTGGCGCTAAATGCATCGGCCAAGCGTTACCAAGCTGGCATTGAACTCGTGCCAAGAAGCTTAGTGAAACGAGGCTAGCTCGAGTTTACGGTTAGCTAGAAGCCTCGCGTTTAGCTCGAGTTTGGAATTAACTCGAACCTGTAATTAACTCGAACTTGGTTTTAACTAGCACTGAGTAATAAGCCCAACTCTACAATCGCAACAATGCCGAGCAACAAAGCCAACACTTTCCAAAACTGGATCGGGTTTCGGTTTATCAAAGGTTGCTTGGCTTTGCTTTTCACCAAGCTTTGGTTTGGTGTGTAAAGGTCAGCGACAAAATCCCCCAACACTTGATGACGTTCGCTTGGTGATTCCGCGCAGGCTTTTTGTAATACCAAATCCACCCAGCTTGGTAAGTCAGCTCGTTTCTGTGTGATGGGTTGGTATTCCCATTGATGGTGACGAGATTGCTTAAGCGATTGTGCGGTCATTTCAGAGTAGGGTAATTCACCGGTTAGCATCTCATAGCCGATCACAGCGATAGAGAACAGATCTGAGCTGGTGGTCGCGCTGTTGTGCTTGATGGTCTCTGGCGCTATGTAATTGACCGCGCCTAATGGTGTGTCGTCTTTGTCGGTGAGCTCTCCCTCTTCAAGGCCTCTCACTAATACCGCACCAAGGTCGATGATTTTTACCTCACCATCACGTTGAATCATGATGTTCTCGGGCTTTAAGTCTCGGTGCACCATGTCTGCACGTTGTAATACTCGAATGCCTTGAGTGATCTTTTCTAATATGTCGCGCACTTCATTGAGTGACGGCTTTGGATTGTCGTACATCCATTGTCTTAGGGTGATGCCTTCTACCCATTCGCAGATTTGATATAAGAATTGCGAGTTCTCTGGCGTCGGGTAAACCTTCATTACTCTCTTATTTTTCAGCAAGATCCCCGCCCATTGTTCATTAAAGAAAGCTCGAAGTTGCGAAGGGCTATCGTGATATTGAACGGAAGGGACTTTCAGCACGAACTCGGTTTGTGTCTCTTTCTGCATCACACGATACACATGGCTTCTTGAACCTGCATACAACACCTCAAGTACCATGAAGTTGTCGATACTTTGCCCGAGCTTTAAAGCGGGTGGGATTGCCCGTTTAGCCAGCTTCTCATGGAATTCAATCAGCGAAGGTTTAGGCAGATGGCTGACTTGCACAATCAAGCAGCTCACGTTGTCTGAGCTATTGTGGCTTAAAGCGGTGTTACAGATGGTTTGCGCTGCGTATTCGAAATCCGCTCCGGGTTTATCGATGTGTTCTTTGAAGGTGTTGGGAGATACAAACTCGTGCACGCCATCAGATGTCAGGATAAAGCAGTCGTTTTTCTTGATAGGCAGGGTTTGATAGTCAACGTTGAGTTGGTTGTCCATGCCTAAGGCGCGTGTGAGATAATGCTTCTGTCCCATATTTTTACGGGTGTGGTCGCGGGTCAGTTGGCGTAATTCTCCATCTCTGAGTAAGTAAATGCGGCTGTCGCCAACGTGGAATATATGTGCGGTGTTTGATTTTAATATCACGCTGCTGAACGTCGAAACGAGGGCATTGTGGTTCACTTGTTGTACGGGATGAATATTAGAAACAGACGTGTTGAAGAGCCAAGAATTGAGGGACGTTAAGACCTTTTGCGCCGAACGTTGAATGCTCCAGCTTTGGGGAGTTGCGTAATAGTCGTCGATAAACTGCATCACGCTGGTGTGACTGGCTTTCTGGCCGTGTTCACTACAACTTGCTCCGTCTGCAATGCAGGCAACACTGCCTTTCAACTCTTGCTCTGCGCGAGTTTTAGGGTGTTTTACAATGATGGCATCTTGGTTTTCATCACGTACGCCTTGATTCGAATAACCACCAAACTTAAGCGTTAACTGGTTGTTGGATTCTGGCGTGATGACTTGCCCTTGGCTGAATGAAATTGTCATAACTTGTCTTCTTCTTAACTGCTCTTCTTCCCGCTTCCTTGACAGAACATCCTAGGAAGAACAAAAGCCCTAGTGAACTTAGAGCCTTTGAACGAAGCACCTAGCATTGATGTATCCGCTAAGGTGCCTCTCCCGATTCAATAATATCAATGCTTCTTAGTACAGACCCTAGCTTGAAACATTAATCAGCGTGACACTGCCGTCGTCGTTTACTTCGGCGATTTGACCGTTAGGCTCTTCCATGAACAGCAGAGTCACAAAGCCAAGTACCGCTGTTGCAGCAATCACTAAGAAGAATGTTTGGTAGCTCACGAATGACAACACAGTTAGGTAAACTACCGCACCCACGTTGCCGTAAGCACCCGTCATACCAGCAATTTGACCTGTCATACGACGCTTGATTAGAGGAACCGTTGCGAATACCGCACCTTCACCCGCTTGCACGAAGAAAGAACACGCCATCGCTGCGACAACCGCTAGCCATACAGGCCATGTGCTGTCGACTTGACCCATTGCGAAGTAACCCACAGCAAGACCAATCGTTAGAATAAGCAGTGTTGGTTTACGACCGAATTTATCTGAAATCCAACCACCACCTGGGCGAGACATTAGGTTCATAAAGGCATAAGCCGATGCAACCATACCTGCAAGAACCGGTGTTAATTCAAAGGTTTCAGAGAAGAACAGTGGCAGCATAGAAACCACAGCCAGTTCAGAACCAAATGTTGCGAAGTACAATACGTTAAGTACCGCTACTTGCTTGAACTTGTACTGGTGAATCTCAGGCACTTCTTCTTTAAATACGTTCTTGTTTACTTTCCAAACTTGCGACACTTCGTACACGTAAAGTGCTGCTAAACCTACATACACAGAGTAAACCGCCATGTCAGACAACATGTTGATGTTGCTTGGTGATAGCTTCCAAGTCAGTAGCGCTAAAGCGGCATACATAGGGATCTTCATAATAAGTAGGAAGAAAAAGTCACCCTTTGATGTCACTTCCATTGCTGTTACTTGAGCAGGCTTGAAGTAAGTCGAACCTTTTGGTGTATCTGACACGTTTTTGTAGAAGATAAACGAGAACGCTAAGCTCATTACGCCAGTAATACCGACCGCATAACGCCAGCCGTCTTCACCACCAAACGCTAGAGCGAGAGTTGGAAGTGTGAACGCTGCTGCTGCTGAACCGAAGTTACCCCAGCCGCCGTAAATACCTTCTGCAGTACCCAGTTCGTTGTGTGGGAACCATTCAGACACAAGACGAATACCGACAACGAAACCTGCACCAATGAAGCCCAGTAGGAAACGAGCGATTGCTGCTTGAATGAAAGAGTCTGCCAGAGCAAACATGAAACAAGGGATAGAACAGACCGCGAGTAGCGAAGAGTAAACCAACCTTGGGCCGTATCTATCGGTTAGCATGCCTATTGCGACACGTGCCGGAATGGTCAATGCAACGTTGAGGATCAGGAGGGTTTTGATCTCTTCAGTAGAAAGACCAAGCGTAGTTTTTACCATTTGCAGTAGTGGGGCAAAGTTGAACCACACAACAAAGGTAATGAAAAAGGCCATCCAGCTTAGGTGTAAGACCTTCATCTTACCCGTAAATGAAAGCAGCGAAAATTTAGTGTTATCCATGGTTTAAATCCTTTAAATCTGGAAAATTACCCGGTTTGTGCACCTGCGTTACTTCCGAACTTAGAACGCTTTTAATGTGCATAAACCCTGTGCCGAAATTGCGCACGCTAATAAGCGTTTGCATGATGGTGTCGGCGGTTTAGTTAACTGGCGATAGCAAGTGGTGCGAGAACTTGAACTTGTTCTCCTTGTTTGCGAACTTCAAATTTCACGAGCTTGAGCTCAGGCTGTTCAAGACATTCGCCAGTTTCTAAGTGGTAATGCTGCTTGTATAAGGGTGAGGCCACGTAAGGTTCTCCGCTTAATGAACCAATTATACCACGTGACATCACATTCGCCTTGCCGATAGGGTCGTAATTAGAGAGCCCATAAAGCGTGTCGCTGCGCTTGCAGTAAAAAATAGCCACTTGGTTATCGTCTACTTTGGCGCAAATTCCC
The DNA here is from genome assembly GCF_013114515.1 of Vibrio sp. AIC-3. Lineage (NCBI taxonomy): Bacteria > Pseudomonadati > Pseudomonadota > Gammaproteobacteria > Vibrionales > Vibrionaceae > Vibrio > Vibrio sp. AIC-3. Next base: position 9,434 of record NZ_VTXG01000050.1, read on the forward strand.
CCGTTTGGGGTTAGATCGCTGGTGCTGCATACGGTTGTCCAATTTTCCATGACTTTCTCCTGGTCTAAAATTGAGTTTTTATTTTTTTATTGATGAACCTGATGAACCTGATGAACCTGATGAACCTGATGAAATTTATGAAACCTCAGTCACTTCGATTTGGTCTGCTTTAGCGAGCTTTTCATCGCGTTTTGAATCGGAAGAAGAGCTCAAGCTCGGCTTAGGAAAACGCTGCTCTCGTTTTTTGATGAATGACAGGCTAGTGTCCATTTCTTCACTGTTGATGTAGTGCTGGAAGCGCTTCATCTTCTCAGGGTTTTCAATGGTGGTTTTCCATTCACACTGGTACTTCTCGATGTTGAGTGCGATGTCCGTTTCGAGTTCTTCAGCTACGTTGAGCTTGTCTTCAATCACGACTTGCTTGAGGTATTCAATGCCGCCTTCGAGGTTCTCCATCCATACCGATGTACGCTGTAAGCGGTCTGCGGTACGTGTGTAGAACATCAAAACGCGGTCGATGTATTTAAGGAGTGTGGTTTCGTCTAAATCAGTGGCGAATAGGTCTGCATGACGAGGACGCATACCGCCGTTACCACAGATGTAGAGGTTCCAACCTTTGTCGGTGGCGATAACACCAATGTCTTTCGATTGGGCTTCTGCACATTCACGAGTACAGCCTGAAACCGCAAACTTGATCTTGTGTGGTGAACGCAGGCCTTTGTAGCGGTTCTCAAGTCGAATCGCTAAGCCAACACTGTCGTCGACACCGTATCGACACCAAGTGCTACCGACACAAGATTTCACGGTACGAACCGATTTACCGTAGGCGTGGCCCGTTTCAAAACCTGCATCAATCAGCTTTTTCCAGATGATAGGCAGTTCGTTAAGCTGTGCGCCAAACAAGTCGACACGCTGACCGCCCGTGATTTTGGTGTACAGGTCGAACTCTTTAGCGACTTCGCCTAAAACAATCAATTTATCTGGAGTGATTTCACCGCCAGCAATACGCGGAACTACCGAGTAAGTGCCGTCTTTTTGCATGTTGCCAAGGTAGATGTCATTGGTGTCTTGCAGCTCGATATGTTGATCTTCAAGGATGTAATCGTTCCAGTACGAAGCCAGAATCGAACCGACAGCCGGTTTACACACAGTACAGCCCAATCCGTTGCCGTGAGAATCTAACAGCTCGTCGAAGGTCTTGATTTTGTTGACGCGAATGATGTCGGTAAGCTCTTGGCGAGAATAAGCAAAGTGCTCACAGATATCGTTAGAGACTTCCACACCTAGGTTACTTAGCTCGCTATCGAGAACCTGTTTCGCAAGGGCAGAACAACCGCCACAACCTGTTGAAGCATTCGTGGTTTCTTTCAATGCAGCCATCGTGGTGCAGCCAGCTGAAACGGCCTCTTTAATATCGCCTTTGGTCACATCAAAACATGAACAGATCACAGCGCTATCAGGCAGAGCTTCAACACCCATTGCAGAGCCAGAATCATCGGCCACGTTAGGTAAAATTAGCACTGATGGGTTTTCAGGAAGGGGCATATCATTTTGCTTGATTTGCAGTAGCGAACCGTAGGCTTCTGCATCACCGACCAATACGGCACCGACAATTTTCGTGCCGTCAGCCGAGATGATCAAGCGTTTATAAACTTGTTCAATTTCATCGTTATAAGTATACGATTGAGCGCCTTCCGTCTTGCCGTGTACTTCACCAATACTGGCCACATCGACGCCAAGCAGTTTGAGCTTGGTGCTCATGTCGGCGCCAGTGAACGCAGCGTCGTCAGTACCGTCAGAGACAATATGCGAAGCCGCGATTTTTGCCATCGAATAACCGGGAGCCACTAAGCCGAAGATCTTGTTATCCCAAAGGGCACATTCTCCAATGGCGTAAACGTTGTCGATATTGGTTTGACAGTGATTGTTGATCACAATACCGCCACGCTCGCCAATCTCGACATCAGAGCTTCTTGCTAGCTCATCTTGAGGGCGAATACCCGCAGAGAATACGATCATATCGGTTTCTAAATGGGTGCCATCGGCGAAGTTCATGCGGTAGCGAGCATTTTCGCCATCGACTATTTCAGAGGTCGCTTTCTCGGTATGAACTTGCACACCAAGGTCTTCAATTTTTCTGCGCAGTAGGGCACCGCCACCATCATCTAATTGAACCGCCATCAGGCGAGGCGCAAATTCAACCACATGGGTTTCTAAGCCAAGGTTTTTGACTGCGTTTGCGGCCTCTAAGCCAAGCAGACCACCACCAATCACCACGCCAGATTTGCTGCCTTTACTTGAGAGCTCAATGGCGTCTAAATCTTCGATGGTGCGATAAACGTGGCAGTGTTCTTGGTCGTTACCGGGAATAGGGGGAACAAAAGGGAATGAGCCGGTCGCCAAGATTAGCTTGTCGTAACTTTCAACGTGACCACTTTCAGTGATGACTTGTTGATTGGCGGTGTCTAGCTTGGCAACCTTCTGATTCAACAAGTAGTTCACGCCGTTGCTTTGGTAATATTCTTCACTGGTCAATGACAGGTCATCAGCACTTTTACCATTAAAGTAAGCCGTCAGCTGAACACGGTCGTACGCTAACCTTGGCTCTTCACTAAAAGTAATCACATCAAATTCATCACTGTCTGATTGCAGGATGTTGTCGATAAATTTGTGTCCAACCATGCCGTTACCAACAACGACGATTTTCTTCTTGCTCATAATCCATTCCTTATTCTCGGCATTATCATCACTAGCATCTAATTTCTAGTAGTTAGCAGATGAATACCGGGTTGAGATTCCACTCAATTCATAATCATCAAGAAAAACAAAAAATGTTTTTTCCAACTCTTGGTTTTTAGTTGAGCAAGGAGGATGCCAGATTACGGTTTGTTCATTAAAATAAAAATTAATGCATGTTTTTCAGTGTCTTAAAAAATAAGGGTAACACATAATTACCCCTAAAGTAGTATGTAAATTTTTTGTTAGATTTATACAAATGAGCATTTGTGGTGCAACTTTCTGCAAGATGGTGCAAAAATCAAGTTTCTATCGTGGTTAATTTCTATTTTGCTCATTTCTGATAGCTTTGTGTTTATTAAGTTCTTGTTTTTATTGTTAAATATTTCTTGCTTGTTGATTGCTATGAAGTGGCGTGTTATTTGCTTATTTTCAGTTATTACAATTATGGATAATTGAGCGAGAAACGGATGACCGATTCAAACAGCGGCTGGATAAAATCGACCTGTGCTTATTGTGGTGTAGGGTGTGGAATAGAAGCGAGACCGACATCGTTAGGAAAACTAGAAGTGCGTGGTGATAAAGATCATCCATCAAACTATGGAAAGCTATGCACTAAAGGGATTGCGCTCGGCGACACCGTCACGCCTTTAGGTCGTCTTACACAGCCTGCTCATATTCAGAATGAGCAAAAACAAGAGCTAGATTGGAACAGTGCCACTCAGTTGGTCGCAGACAAATTCAATCAAACCATCGAAGAATTTGGGGCCGATTCGGTTGCGTTCTATGTATCTGGTCAGCTGCTTACCGAAGACTATTATGTTGCCAATAAACTGATGAAAGGCTTCATTGGTAGTGGCAACATCGACAGTAACTCTAGGTTGTGTATGGCTTCAACCGTGGTCGGGCATAAGCGAGCATTTGGCGCAGACACAGTACCGGTGTGCTACGAAGATCTCGAGCAAGCCGAACTCGTCGTGATTACAGGTTCCAACTTAGCATGGTGTCACCCGGTACTTTTCCAAAGATTAAGAGCCGCGAAACAAGCCAACCCTGCATTGAAAGTTATCGTCATCGACCCGCGTTATACCGATACCTGTGAAATCGCAGACATTCACTTGGCATTGGAATCAGGCTCAGACGTCGCATTGTTCAATGGTTTATTGGGCTATCTCGACGATAACGACAAGCTAGATTCAGACTATATAGAAAACCACACTCAAGGCTTTACTGAATCGATTCGATCTGCGACTCACTACCGTTATACAGAGTCAGGTTATACCGAATCAGGCTGGGGCGACAAAAGCGTTCCTGAGCTCACAGGGTTAACAGAGCAGCAGCTGAAACAGTTCTACAGTTTGTTTGCATCGAACGAGAAGGTGCTAACCATTTACTCCCAAGGCGTGAACCAATCGACACAAGGGTGTGACAAGGTGAATGCGATTATTAACTGCCATTTAGCCACCGGGAAAATTGGCAAGCCGGGTATGGGGCCATTCTCCGTAACAGGTCAGCCGAATGCAATGGGCGGGCGAGAGGTGGGTGGGTTAGCCAATACTTTAGCGGCGCATTTTGAATTTGGTGATCCGCAATCACACCAAACCGTCAGCGAGTTTTGGCAAACCGACAGCTTAGCCACACATGCGGGTTTAAAAGCGATTGACCTGTTTGATGCCATGAATGAAGGCAAAATCAAAGCGGTGTGGATCATGGCAACTAACCCAGTTGTGAGCCTGCCTGACAGCGAAAAGATCAAAGCCGCATTAGAGAAGTGCCCGTTTGTGGTGGTGTCTGATTGTATTGCCGACACTGAAACCACTCGCTTGGCCGATGTGGTGCTGCCCGCACAAGGGTGGAGTGAGAAGTCGGGCACCGTGACTAACTCTGAACGCCGAATTTCACGCCAGCGCCGCGTGTTACCAAGCCCAGGGGAAGCCAAACCCGATTGGTGGATTCTAAAAGAAGTCGCACAAAAAATGGGATTCAAAGAGCAATTTGAGTTCCGCCACGAAGGTGAGATCTTCAAAGAGTATTGCGAGATGACAGCGCTCGGCAATGAATCAGGCAAAGCACGTGACTTGTGCTTAATTGGACTCACGCAACTGGATGAGAAAGGCTATGGCGAACTCACTCCACAGCAATGGCCAGTGTTAGAGTATCAACCAGAGATCATTGAGCAACGCATGTTCACCAATGGCGAGTTCTTTACTGAATCAGGCAAAGCGCAGTTTATTGCAGTTGAGCACGACAAACCGATTGCCGATACCAGCCTTGAATTCCCGCTTATCATGAACACAGGTCGAATCAGAGACCAATGGCACACCATGAGCCGCACAGGTTTGGCGGCAGGCTTAGGTGAACACACCCCAGAACCGTTTGTCGCCATCCACCCAGATACCGTTTCAGAACTGAACTTGGATGAATTTGGGCTAGATGCTTTCAACCACGCGACTATTAACCCTGTGGTGAAAGTGCGCAGCGCACAAGGGGAGTGCCAAGCGCGCTTAGTGGTGACCAAAGAGATGCGCCGTGAACAAGTCTTCATGCCTATCCACTGGAACGCACCCACCGCCAAAGACAGTAAACCGTGTGACTTGATCTTACCTCATACCGATGCCGCATCTGGTCAGCCAGAATTCAAACACACACCTGTTGTGGTAGAGCCGTGTGGCTATCGCAGCGAAGCGGCACTGGTCAGTGACAAGGTGATGGATTGCAGCGGCTTTGATTACTGGGTACGCCAAAGAGTGGAGGGCGGTTTTCTGTATCGCATCTCATCATCTAAGAACCCTATGGAGCTGGTTATTCAGCTTGCTAATACCCTCGATGCCTTGCCAGAACCTGACGCAGAAGCGATTAAATCACTCCATTACCACGGCAATAAATCATTCAAGAACTACGGCTCTGCCAAGCTGGGTCAATCTGGTGTAAAGCAAGCATTCGTGGTGAACAGTAAGCTCGACCATCAAAGCATCGATTGGCTGGTGGAATGCCTAACCCGAGAAGCCGATGAAGAGTTCGAAGCCGAGTTTTTGAGCACCATGGCGAAGTAGTTACTACCTCCCGCTCATCATACCTATAGCAAAAACGCCGACAATCATGTCGGCGCTTTTTTTGTTTGAGAATACAACTTCCAAGATACAACCTTCATAGCCTGAACTGCGGTTTACTCACATATTGGGGAGTTTTCTGCATTTTGCCGGAACTATATGGAAAATTTCTGCTTTTCGTCATGTTTGATACAAAGATAAGTAGGTAAGATGATGTTATTAAATGAGTTATTAGACTAAGTGCAGCGAGTCTTGGAAACTAGACAGAATTGTTTCAGGGACAAAATGCAGAATTATTCTGTCTAATATAGCTGTTAAGAGTCAAGGAGAGTGTCATTGCAAGTTGAGTATTTAATCATTATCGATTCAGGTAACCCTTTCTGTCGAGATAAAAAATCGTTTGATAGTTTTTTGCAATCTAATGCTGATATAACGATCAAGGGAAGTAAATTTAAGCACAAGTCACTAGGGCGTGTTGATCTTTCGTGAGTGTTTTTTGAACAGCATGGTAAAGAGTTATAATTTGCTTCGCCAAAAGTAAAACCATAACCAATACCATGCCAAGAAC